>JACDAH010000075.1 GCA_013695505.1 Chloroflexota bacterium
AGCCAGGGCCTGCCCGATCCCCGCGAGACCCTGAGCAACCTGACCTTCGACCAGCAGACGGTCGTCAACGACCGGACCGGCAAGATCAGGCTCGCGAGCCTGGGCGAGTTCAAGCGCGAACTCGTCACCTTCGACCAGATCCCGGTCGAGATGCTCGATGCCACGACCGCGATCGAGGACAAGGACTTCTGGTCGAACCCGGGTTTTGACGTCGCCGGCTTCGTGTCGGCCGCGGCGGACACGATCAGCGGCCACCCGCGCGGCGGCTCGACGATCACCCAGCAGCTCGTCCGGGCCCGGCTCCTTCCGGAGAGTGCCTTCAGCGGCGGTCGCGAAGAGCGCAAGATCCGCGAGATCATCCAGTCGCTGCGCCTGACCGAGGCCTATCCGGGCCAGGAAGGCAAGCAGGAGATCATCACCGCCTACCTGAACCAGAACTTCTACGGCAACCGGTCGTACGGGATCAGGGCTGCCGCGCACACCTACTTCGGCAAGGAGCTCAGCAAGCTGACCCTGGCCCAGGACGCGTTGCTCGCGGCCATCCCTCAGTCACCGACGCGGTTCGACCTCGTCAAGAACGCCGAAGAGGTCTGCTCCGTTCCGCTCAAGGGCGAGGATCCCTGCCCGACCGCCAAGATCCAACTGATCGTCCCCGACGACTCCGACATCGTGAGGCGGCGCAATCTCGTCCTCGACCAGATGAAGACGCGGAGCACCCTGTCAGGTGCGAACCACACGGTCGATGAATATGAGGCTGCCAAGAGCGAGCCGGTCGTCCTCGCCCGCCAGCTCGGCGTCCATTGGCTGGCTCCCCATTTCGTCTGGCAGGTTCGCAACCAGCTCGGCGCGATCCTGTGCCCCGATCTCCCGGTCGATTCGTGCGAGGACATCGACACCGGCGGCTACAGGGTCACGACGACGCTCGACTGGAAGATGCAATCGACCGTCGAGAAGTGGGTGTACGCCGCGGCGCGGGTCCCGAACCTCAGCGAGCCGCGGACGAGGCTCGGCAACCTGAAGATCCCGAGCAAGGAATGGGGCTGGCTCCAGAACCTCCACGGCAAGAACATCAACAACGCCGCTTCCGCGGTCATGGACTACCGGACGGGGCAGGTCCTGGCGTATGCCGGATCGGCCAGCTACACCGCCAACGGGACCAGGAAGTTCCAGCCCAAGTTCGACGTCCTGTCCGATGGCTGGCGCCAGCCCGGGTCGGCGATCAAGCCGCTCAACTACGCGATCGGCATCCAGGACAAGACGATGACGGCCGCGACGATGTTCATGGACGTCACGACCAACTTCGGCGGCAATTTCATCCCGACCCAGGCCGACAAGTACGATCGCGGCCCGGTCAGGCTCCGCTCCGCGCTTCAGTTCTCGCTGAACATCCCGTCGATCAAGGCCGGGATCATGAACGGGCTCGATCACTTCTACCACCGGTCCGAGGACTTCGGCATCGACTGGGTCCCGAAGTCGGTGCCGGTCACGTCGATGGGGATCGGCACGCTCGAGGTCCACCCGATCGACCTGATCGGCGCATACGGCGCGATCGCCGACGGCGGCAAGCTTCTGCCGCGGACGATGATCCTGAAGGTGACCAAGGCGGACGGCACGGTGGTCTACCCGGCACCCGGGGCGAAGAAGCCGAAGGCCAAGACCGTGATCAGCCCCCAGACCGCGTACATCATCACCGACATCCTGTCCGGCAACACCGAGCTCAAGACCAACCCGTTCTGGGCCAAGTGGGCGGTCTACGACAAGGGCGTCCGGCGTCCGGCCGCCTACAAGACCGGCACGACGAGCGAGAACCGTGACGTCCACGCCTATGGCTTCCTCGCCCCGCCCAAGGATCCCAAGGCCCCTGCCCTCGTGGTCGGCGTCTGGATGGGCAACAGCAACAACCAGCCCAACACCGACACCCTGTCGCTCAGCTCCTCCGCGCCCCTCTGGTCGCGGATCATGGCCGAGGTCAGCCACGGAACCCCGATCGTCGGCTTCAGGCGACCGCGCGGCCTGGTCCTGGCCACCGTTGACGCGTTCAGCGGGCTCAGACCCGGCCCGTTCACCAAGAAGACCGTCAAGGAGCTGTTCATCCCCGGCACCGAACCGACCCAGCGCGACGACCTTCGCCGGAGCGTCGACATCGACACCGCGAGCGGTCTCCTGTGGCAGGACGGCTGCGTCGGGCCGAGGCGGACGGTCGGCGTCCTCGATTTCAGTCAGATCGAGGCCAATCACCCGAACTGGCAGAAGGCGGACAACGCCTGGGTCCACCGAGCCGCCCGCGGCTCCGGGGTCGGCGGCGGGCCGAAGGGCACGAGAACTTCGTACTTCTATGGAGGATTCCCGGCCTTCTTCCCCTTCGGCAAGAGCTGGGGCGGCATCTTCGCCCCGACTCAGAAGTGTCCGCTTGCGCCACCGCCGACCGAGCCGCCGTGCGACAACCCGTTGGGGCTGTTCTGCCCGCCGCCATCGGGCGACCCGGGCGGGAGTCCGAAGCCGGGCAAGACGCCGAAACCATAGCCCGCGACGGAGCCAGCGACGGCGGCGATCGCGGGCTCCGCCCTACAGCTTGACGATCGTGGCCCCGTCGCCGCGTTCGCCCCGCTCTCCGGCCCGGAACGAGCTGACGAGCGGATGCGCCGTGGCTCGCTGGCGGACGGCGTCCCGCAGCGCGCCGGTTCCCGAACCGTGGATGACGATGACCTGCTCGAGGCCCGCCAGCCCCGCGTCGTCGAGATAACGATCGAGGGCGTCGAGCGCCTCGTCCACTCGCGCGCCGCGGATGTCGAGCGAAGACGCCACCGTCCGCGCCCGGTCGAGCCGGAGAGTGCCGACGCCCACGCCGCCGCCGCCGTCGGACGCGCCACCGGCGCCGCCTCGAGACCCGCCGCGTGAGCGGCTGATCCGGGCGTTGTTCGCGATCGTCCGGTCGTCGTCGGGCGGCGCGACGAACTCCATCGGGTCGAGATCGTCGATCGGGACCATGACCCGCATC
>JACDAH010000084.1 GCA_013695505.1 Chloroflexota bacterium
GGGTCGCCCCGAACCGCTCACGGGCCCCGAGCGCCATCGATCGGGCGACCTGGGCGCTGACCGCGCCGTGGGCCGCGAGGACGGCCGCGTCGACGCCGAGCAGGTCGCGCTTCGCGTCGTTCGAGTAGGACACGACCGCGCCTCGGACATAGTTGCTCGAGCCAGCGATCTCCGTCAGGGCGGCGGCCACCATCCCGCCCGTGCAGGACTCCGCGAGCGCCACGGTCGCACCCGCCGCCAGGCAGGCAGCCTGGAGCCGCGCGGCGAGGTCGACGAGCGGATCGCCGCCCATCGCTACTGGCGCTGGGTCTGGGTCGGCTCGGCGGGTGGCTTGAACAGCCACGTCTCGGGGATGCCGCGCTTGCCCAGCGCGCCAAGGGCCCGGCCATTGAGCGTGAAGAAGGTCGCGCCGGAGGACCCACTCCGGACCTCGATTGACGTTCTGGCGGTGAGGGCGATGGTCTCGCCGCTTCGGTAGGTGTCATCCCGCGCGTTCGGTGGTCGATAGAGCCTGCCGTCGACCCAGATCTTGATCCAGGCCGGCCCGCCCTTGATCTTGACCACGAGGTTGACGCCCTTGTAGGCAACCGAGACATGGCGCTGCAGCGACGCGGACGATGTCGCCTCGCCCAGCGCCGTCACCGTGATCGTCCACCTGCCGGTCGTCAGCTGGAGCGGGTTCGGACCCGTGGTCCACGAGCCGTCGCTCGCAACGGAGACGGTGATCGCCGGCGGACCGGCGCTCGGAACCACTGGCGGCGCGCTCGAAGCGGGCGCCCCCGTCACGGCTCCGTCGTATGTCGCGACGATCCTGACCGTGGTCGCATTGCCGGCCGTGCCCTGGACGGGGATCGCCCCGTTCTCGAAGGTCGTCCCTTCCGCCGGTTGATCGACCGTCACGGACGGCGCCTGGATCTGGCTGATCGGGACCGTCATCACGAGCAGCGCGGGTTGCTCGGCGTGCTTGCCGGTGTCCGGGTCGGTCGCGTCGAACTTGAACTCGTTCCGGCCACGGCGGAGATCGATTGTCATGCTCCACTTGCCGGTTGAATCGGCGGTGACCTGACGCGACCCGCCGGCCATCTCGACCGAGATCGTCGCGCCGGCGATCGACGTTCCTTCGAACGTGTACGACGTGGCATCCTCGGGCAGCTCGACGGTCGCCTCACGCGGCGATGTCACCGCCAGCGTCGGCGGCTTGGCGAAGCGCATCACCTGGAGGCCGAGCCAGACGCCGACGCCGACGATCAGGATCGTGAGCAGCGCGGCGACGACGATTCCTGGCGAGAACTGGAGCCCGGGACGGGACTGGGCGATCGGCTTCGGGACGGCCAGCACGGTCTTGCTCGTCGGAACCGCCGTTCCGCGCTCGGTCCGCCAGTGGGCAACCACCTCCTCGGGATCGAGCCCCAGATACAGCGCGTAGTTGCGGTGGAAGCCCTTCGTGTAGACGTCGCCCGGGAGCTCCTTGTATTCGCCTCGCTCGAGCGCGGCGAGATAGCGCGCCCGGATCTTGGTGTCGCGCTCGGCCCGGTAGAGGTCGACTCCTTTGCGCTCGCGTGCCGCGTACAACCGCTCAGGCAGGGCCGACGGGCGACCGCTCGTTGCCGGATCGCCGGTCCGCTCCTGGGGGCGACCCGCGTCCATGCTTCGGGGATCGGGGCGAGGCGGCACGAGGCGCAGGCCTTCGGCTCGCGGCTCGCTTGTCGTGCGTCGCGCGTCGTCCCGTGTGGTCATCGCATCCCGTTCTCGTCATCCGCACGCGGGCGCGCGCCGGCGGACAACATCGAAGCAGAGGATACCCCGTTGCGGGCGCGGATCCAGATGGCGAACGTGGGACCTTCGTTCATTCGTCGGACCCATCGCCGTCGTCGATCGTCCGGAGCCAGTTGTCCGGCCCGTAGATCTGACGCGGAGAGGCCGGATTGCGCGGATCCTGGGGTCCGATGATCCCGTAGCGCTCGAGCTCGTCCATCACCCGGCTGGCCCGCGCGAACCCGAGCTTCAGCTTCGTCTGGAGCATCGAGGTGCTGGCCCGCTGCGAAGTGGCCACCAGCTCGGCGGCCGGCACGGTCATCTCGTCGACGCCGTACTTGCGGAGCCAGCCGAACTGGCCGCCATCGCTGCCGTTGCCGTCCTCGGCGTCTCCAAAGGCGAGGATGTCCTCGTCGTAGAAGGTCCGGCCGCCGGTCTGATCGAGCCAGTGCTTGGTGATCTCGCCGACCTCGCGGTCGCCGACGAAGACGCCCTGCATCCGGACCGGCCGCGGCAGGTCGACCGGCTGGTAGAGCATGTCGCCCCGGCCGATCAGGTCCTCCGCCCCGGGGGCATCAAGGACCGTCCGCGAATCGATCATCGACGCCATGGCGAACGCAATGCGCGACGGAACGTTGGCCTTGATCAGGCCGGTGACGACGTTGACCGACGGCCGCTGGGTTGCGAGCACCAGGTGGATGCCGACGGCGCGGGCCTTCTGGGCGATCTTGACGATCGGATCCTCGACCTTGCGGCCCTCGCGCATGATCAGGTCGGCAAGCTCATCGATGATCAGGACGATGTACGGCATCCGCTCGTCGGACGTCTCGTCGCCGGCGACCTCGGGTCGGCTGTTGTAGGCGGCGATGTTCCGGACGCTGTGGCCGGCGAGGACCTTGTAGCGCTCCTCCATCTCGCGGACCGCCCAGTTCAGGACCGCCTTCGCCTCGGTCGGCTCGACGATCACGTGCTGGAGCAGGTGGGGCAGGCCGTTGTACGGCGCCAGCTCGACGCGTTTCAGGTCGACGAGGATCAGCCGGACGTCGTCGGGCCGGGCGTGCATCAGGAGCGAGGTGATCAGGGCGTTGACGCAGACGCTCTTGCCGGAGCCCGTCGCGCCGGCAACGAGGAGATGGGGCATCTTCGCGAGGTCGACCGCGATCGAGCTGCCCGATACGTCACGTCCGAGGGCGAACGTCAGCGGGCCGGTCGCGCCGAGCATCTTGCTCTCCTCGACGAGGGCCCGGAACCCGACGATCTCGCTCTCCTTGTTGGGGATCTCGATCCCGACGACGTCCTTGCCGGGGATCGGCGCCTCGATCCGGATCGAGCTCGCCGACAGGGCCATCGCCAGGTCGTCCGCGAGGCCCTCGATCCGGGACAGCTTGATGTGGTGCTCGGGCTTGACCTCGTACTGGGTGACGACCGGGCCGGAGTTCGTCGCCACGACCTTGGCCGGGATCGCGAAGCTGAGCAGCTTCTCCTCGATCCGGCGCTTGTTCGATTCATGATCGATGACGGCGCGGCCGGTCGTCACCGGGCGCGGATCGAGGAGCTCGATCGGCGGCAGCGTCCAGTCGATGGCCTGGAGCGACTCGAGGGCGGTCGGTGGCTCGACGACGCCCGTCGCCGTGCGACCGAGCGCGGCGGCCGCACCGCTCCGGACCTGCGGCCGGGCGACGCCGTCGCCGCTGCCGGTCCAGACGGTCTGGCTCATCGGCGCGGGCGCGCTGCCGATCGCTGGCTGGTCGAGGATGCTCGTCGCACTGGCCGCGCCAGGGCCGGGCTCCAGCCGCGATGGTGCGATGGGACCC
>JACDAH010000090.1 GCA_013695505.1 Chloroflexota bacterium
CGGTCGCCATCGAGGAGGGCGCGACGATCGTCCGCGTCGGGCGGGCCCTGTTCGGGGAGCGACAACCCCACTGACGACAGAGCCCGCTTGGCGATGGGCCGTGCCCACCGGTCGCGGAACGATCCCGGGGGCGATCAGCGCCGTCGGCGGCCCGGCATTCCCGAGACGTTGACTCCGGAGGGCTTCGATTCCAGAGGCGTGTCGATTCCGGAGGCGGCGATGAACGCTGGTAGACTCGGGCCGTGGGTGTTCTCGCACTGCTCCAGCTCGTGTTCCTGGCCGTCTGGCTGCTCGTGTTCGGGCGCGTGCTGCTGTCGTGGTTCGATCCGTCCGGACGATCGCAGCTCAGCCGGTTCGTCATCGCTGCGACCGAGCCGCTCCTTGGACCGATCCGCCGGGCCCTGCCCCGGACCGGCATGCTCGACCTGTCGCCCTTGATCGTCCTCATCGTGCTGAGCATCCTGATGCGCACGGTCTGAGTCCTGGCTGACACCGACGTCCGCTTCGCCGTCCGTCTGACTCCTCGTTCCGGATCCGACCATGTCGACGGTGTCGTCGACGGCGTGCTCCGGGCCCACGTCGCGGCGCCCGCGGTCGGCGGGGCCGCGAACCAGTCGCTGCTGCGGCTCCTGTCCGACGAGCTCGGCGTCCCGCGCCGCGCGGTTCGGCTCGTCGCAGGCGCCGCCGGCCGCCAGAAGCTGGTCGTGATCGACGGCCTCGATGCGGAGACGCTCATTGCCCGCTATCCGGGCCTGCGGGTATGATCGAGGCTCGGCCGGCGTCCTGAGGGGCGCCTGCGGACTTCCGGGCGATTGGCTCAGTGGTTAGAGCACGCGGTTCACATCCGCGGGGTCACTGGTTCGAATCCAGTATCGCCCACCAGAAATTCCACAGCAACAGGGCCTTTTCCGGGGCCCTGTTTCTGTGTTCGGGGCGCGAGGGACGCGATCGGAGGTGCCAGTGAAGCTTCAACCGGCGTCGAGCAGCTCGAGGACCGGGGCCATGGCGTCGACGCTGGCCAGCGTGGGAGGCGACACGATCACCTCGACGTTCGTGAAGCCGGCGGCCCCGAACCCCCGCAGGACGTCAGCGATCTCCGCGGCTGAGCCCCGGATAGGAGTCCCGAGCGCGTCCGGCCCGCTGGCCGATGTCGGCTCGATCACGACGCCGGCAGACTTCCCGATGGTTCCGGGATCGCGATCGACAACCACGCAGGCCGCCTCGAGGGCCGCGAGCCGCGGTCCGAGCTCGGCGAGTTCGCTGCGCTCCTCCGCGAACCAGCTCCAGATGTCGGCGTGAAGTGCGGCCAAACGAAGCATCTTCGGGCCCTTGGCGCCGATCATGATCGGGATCCCGCCGGGGCGCGGACCGACCGGCCGCTGTTTCAGGTCTCGCGCGGCGTGGAACGTGCCCTCGAAGTCCGCTCGGCCTCCTCGCAGGAGGGGAAGGATGATTTCCAGCGCCTCGGCGAATCGGGCGTAGACGTGGTCCTCGGGAAGCCCGAACGCATGTGCCTGGGGGCCCGCATGCCCGGACCCCAGTCCGAACACGAACCGCCCGCCGCTGATCTCGTCGATCGTCTCGACGGCCTTGGCGGTGATGGCCGGGTTGCGGTGAAGCGCCGACAGGATCCACGTGCCGACCTTCACCCGGGAGGTAGCCGCCGCGACCGCACCAGCCGTGGCGACGGCCTCCCACCAACCCTGCGGATCGTCATCGGTCGGACGCCACAGCAACTCATCCGGAACCCAGACCGTGTCGAACCCAAGCTCCTCGGCTCGCAGGGCGAGGTTGCGAACGTCGACCCAGCGCGACGTCGCGCCGTCTTCGAACGAGTCCCACAGCGGGAGGACGAGACCGATCTCGAACGGACGCATGAGACCTCCGCGGGGGTCCGTGACCACGGGGTTCCGGGCACGATGGAGTGGGCGCGCAGGGCCGATTGACACGCCTGGGGTTCCAGCGGCCGCTTCTCCAGTATCGCCCACCAGCGTGACCTCACAGAGGCAGGCCCTTCCGGGGCCCCTTTTCTGTGTTCGGCCCGCGGGCTCGTGGCTCCCCGGCGACGGTTGTCCGGTGGCCGGCGTGCAACCGGCGATCAGTGGCAGGGCGGCAAAAGGTGTGGTCCTGCCAGATCCGACGGAACGTCCTCCTCCGGATTCGCGGCGATCGCGGGCCACTCCACGCCCGACGAGCGCTCGAACTCGTTCACGATGGTGCTTCTCGCGGTATGGGAGTTCCGGTTTAGGCGTGGGGTTCCGGAGCCCGCAAGCCGCTTCGCTTCTCATCGATCCGACCGCCAGCCTCCGCATGCCGCCGATCGCCCTCGGTGGCGCGCGCCTGCCACGGTAGCGCCCAGCGTTCGGGCACCTCGGTCAGGATCACGCCTCCGTGCCGGCGGATCGTGTTCTTGACATCAGCAAGGCGGAACTCGCGGATGCGTCCGGCGAGTGCGACCGCCGCGCCGTCGATGAACTCCTCATCGCCGGCGACTTCGTGGATGGCAATGTCGCCGTCGCTCACGTCCAGGACGCGCCGCAACTCCTCGGCCGTGGCCGACGCTTTGGCCGGATCTGCGAAACCCGCAGCGACGATCTCAATTCGGCGGGCGGGACTGGTCATTCGGCGGGCGGGACTGGTCATCGCGTCATCGTGATGCGCTGGGCATCGGTTTCCCATGCGCAGGCCTGGGTGAACCGTTGAATGTCCGTTGCACTGCCGGCGGGCATGGCCTTGCGCTCGCCAAGCAGCGCAAGGTCACGGCGACGGCACGCTGGACCCGCGGAGGGGTCGGCAATGCCCTAGCCTGCTCAGGTGTCTCGCTTCACGGGTCGCAGCGCCCTCGTCACCGGTGCCGGCGGCCCGCAGGGTATCGGCTTCGCGACGGCTCGCGCTCTCGGGCGTGAAGGCGCGCGCCTCGCGATCGCGTCCACGACGGCCCGGATCCATGACCGCGTCGCGGAGCTCGCCGACGAGGGCATCACGGCGAGCGGGCACATCGGAGACCTGATGGAGGCCGACGTCCCGGCCCGCCTCGTCGCCGAGGTGCTCGCGGCGCACGACGGCCGGCTCGACATCCTCGTCAACAA
>JACDAH010000154.1 GCA_013695505.1 Chloroflexota bacterium
CGGCGCCCTCGGCCACCGCGTGGAGACGCTCGGCGATCTCGGTGACGCGTGGCTCCTTGTTCGCCCCGATCGCGACGAGATGGGCAGCGTACGGGGCGACCTCCTCGGGCCAGACGATCCCCTTCTCGTCGTGGTGGTCCTCGACGACACAGGCGACGTTCCGCCCGACGCCGATCCCGTACGAGCCCATGATGATCGGGTGCTCCTTGCCGTCCTCGCCGAGATAGGTGGCGCCGGCGGCATCGGTGAACTTCGTCCCGAGCTTGAAGATGTTGCCGACCTCGATCCCGTTGCGGAGGACCAGAGGCTGGCCGCAGGTCGGGCAGGGATCGCCTTCGCGGGCGTTGGTGATGTCGGCGGTGACGTCCGGCGCGAAGTCGCGCCCGACGTTGACGTTCCGGTAGTGGAACCCGACCTTGTTCGCGCCGGCGACGAGGTTCGGTGAGCGGGCCGCGAGCTCGTCGACGACCACGATCGTGTCATGGGCACCGATCGGCGAGCCGTAGCCGGGCTCCATGCCCGCGGCCTTGATCTCCTCGACGGTCGCGGGCCGGATCCCGGTGCTCGCGCCGACCGCGTTCGACAGCTTCGTCTCGTTGACCTCGAGGTCGCCGCGGACGATCGCGGTCACGAGGCGGCCGTCGCCGGTGACGAAGAATGCCGCCTTGGCGGTCCGCGTCTCGGGGATCCCGAGGAATGCGGCGAGGCTCGCGATCGTCGTCGTGCCAGGCGTCGCCACCTCCTCGAGAGCGAGCGGATCCTCCACGACCGGCGCCGGGTGCTCGATTCGAGCGACCTGGCGGTTGGCCGCATATCCGCACGCCTCGCACAGGACGAGGACGTCTTCGCCCGCGGGGTTCAGGACCATGAACTCGTGGGCACCGCTGCCGCCCATGATCCCGACATCGCTGGCGACCGCGACGGTCTTGAGGCCGAGCCGCTCGAACGTCCGGACGTACGCGTCGTATTGGGCCTGGTAGCTGGCGTCGAGACCGGCCGGGTCGCGATCGCAGCTGTAGGCGTCCTTCATCACGAATTCGCGGACCCGGATCAGGCCGGCCCGCGCCCGAGGCTCGTCGCGCCACTTCGTCTGGAAGTGGTAGACCATCATCGGCAGCTGGCGGTACGACTTGACGATGTCGGCCAGGAGGATCCCGACGACCTCCTCGTGGGTCATCGCGAGGACCATATCGCGGCCGTTGCGATCCTTGAAACGGGTGAGCTCCGGCCCGATCGCGTCGTAGCGGCCGCTGGCCCGCCAGATGTCGGCCGGATGGACGACCGGCATCTCCATCTCCTGGCCGCCGATCCGGTCCTGCTCCTCGCGGATGATCTGCTCGACGCGATCATTGACGCGCTTGCCGAGGGGCAGCAGCGAATAGATCCCCGAGCCGAGCGGGCGGATGTAGCCGCCGCGCAGGAGAAGCCGGTGCGACGCCATCTCGACATCGGCGGGATCGTCGCGGAGGGTCGCGAAGAACAGGTGGGAGAGACGCATCGGCGAAGGATAGCCGGGCCGAGGGCCGATGCGCGGCGACGGCGGCGCGGCCCCGCAAGCACGCCGGCCCGGCGATCGAGTAGCCTTCGGCCGTGCCCAACGACCTGACCCTGCTCCTGCTGGCGGTCCTGGGCCTCGCCGTCCTGTTCGACTACATCAATGGCTTCCACGACACGGCCAACGCGATCGCGACATCGGTCTCGACCCGGGCCCTCCGTCCGGAGCACGCGATCCTGATGTCGGCGACGGCCAACTTCGTCGGCGCGCTCACCGGGACCGCGGTCGCGAAGACGATCTCCTCGGGGCTTGCAGACACCCCGCCCGGGGCGCCCGGCCAGACGATCGTGGCCGCCGCTCTGATCGGCGCGATCATCTGGAACCTGATCACCTGGCGGTTCGGGATCCCGAGCTCGTCGAGCCACGCCCTGATCGGTGGGCTGCTCGGCGCGGTGGTCGCATCGATCGGCGCGTCGTCGATCAAGGTAGATGGCGTCCTGACCAAGGTCCTCCTGCCACTCGTCCTGTCGCCGGTCCTTGGCGTGGTCGTGGGCTTCGGGATGATGGTCGTGATCCTGAACGTCTTCCAGCACGCCAACCCGCGCCGGATGAACGACCGATTCAGGCGGCTCCAGGTCATCTCGGCGGCGTTCATGGCGTTCAGCCACGGCTCCAACGACGCCCAGAAGACGATGGGGATCATGACCTTGGCCCTCATCGCGGCCGGCGTCCTCCCCGCCGACTCGCAGATCCCGCTGTGGGTCATCGTCCTCGCCGCGACGGCGATCTCGTTCGGCACCGCCGCCGGCGGCTGGCGGATCATCAAGACGATGGGCCAGAAGGTCGTCAAGCTCGATCCGGTCCACGGCTTCGCGGCCGAGACGACCGCGGCATCGATCATCCTGACCGCGTCGCACTTCGGCATGCCCGTCTCGACCACCCACGTGATCTCGAGCGCGATCATCGGCGTCGGCTCGAGCGACCGTCTGTCCGCGGTCCGCTGGGGCGTCGCCGGCAACATCGTGATCGCCTGGATCCTGACGATCCCGGCCTCGGCCCTCGCGGCCGGGATTGCCTACGTGGTGATCTCGCCGTTCCTGTGATCGGGCGACAACGCCGAACGCGAGAGGTCGTGGACCGCGCCGGCCGCGAACGCTGGCCGGTCGGGCGCCTTCAGGCCCGGGCCGCGGCCTCGGTCGGCCGCCGGAAGACGTAGCCCACGCCGCGCACCGTGTGGATGAAGCGCGGCGCGGCGGCGTCGTCCTCGAGGGTCGAACGCAGCCAGTGGACGTGGACGTCGACCGTCCGCGTCTCGCCGGCGTAGTCGTAGCCCCAGACCCGCTCGAGCAGCTGGTCGCGGGTGAACGCCTGGCCGGGATGGCGCAGGAGGAAGGCGAGCAGCTCGAACGCCTTTGGCTTCATCGCGATCGCCTCGCCGTCGCGGAGCAGGCGATGGCCGGCCAGATCGACCTGGACGCGCCCGAGATCGATGACGGCGGGGCCTGTGGCGTCGGGCGCGGCGACCTGCTCGGAACGGCGGAACAGGGCCCGGATCCGGGCCGACAGCTCGCGCAGGCTGAACGGCTTCGTCACGTAGTCGTCGGCGCCGAGCTCCAGCCCGACGACCTTGTCGAGCTCGCTGTCCTTGGCGGTCAGCATCACGATCGGGACGCCCGATTCGGCCCGGATGATCCGGCAGACCTCGATCCCCGACAGCTCGGGCAGCATCAGGTCGAGCAGGATCAGGTCCGGCCGATCGGTGCGGAAGCGGGTCAAGGCCTCGCGGCCGTCCGGCGCCGCGATGACCCGGAACCCCTCCAGCTCGAGGGCGTCGACGAGCGTCTCGCGAAGGGTGGCGTCGTCTTCGACAACGAGGATCGTGCGGGCCATCGAGGCGAATCCTATCCGCCCGTGTTAACGGTGAATTTCCGCCGGCACGTTCGGCCGGGCACAGCACCAC
>JACDAH010000174.1 GCA_013695505.1 Chloroflexota bacterium
CTCGGCAAGACCCACCTGATGCACGCGATCGGCAGCCAGGTGGCGGCGAAGTTCCCGCGCAAGCGTGTCGTGTACGCCACGAGCGAGAAGTTCACGAACGAGTTCATCACGTCGATCCAGCAGGGCAAGATCGACGAGTTCCGGGCGCGCTACCGGCGGATCGACCTGCTTTTGATCGACGACATCCAGTTCATCGCGGACAAGGAGCGGACGCAGGAAGAGTTCTTCCACACATTCAACGCGATCCACGAGGACGGCAAGCAGATCGTCCTCAGCTCGGATCGGCCGCCGAAGGCGATCCTGACCCTCGAGGAGCGGCTCCGGTCGCGCTTCGAGTGGGGCCTGATCGCGGACCTGACGGCACCGGACCTCGAGACCCGGATCGCGATCCTCCGGGCCAAGGCCGAGGAGGGCGCCGTCCCGATCACCTCCGACGTGATGGAGTTCGTCGCCCGCAAGGTCGTCAGCAATATCCGCGAGCTCGAGGGCGCGCTGAACCGGATCGTGGCCTATGCCTCGATGGGGGCGATGCCGATCTCGATCGAGCTGGCCCAGGCGGTCCTGTCGAACGTTCTCTACAACCCCAAGAAGCGGCAGGTCACGCCCGAGCGGATCGCGATCGCGGTGTCCGAGTATTACGGGGTCCAGATGGACCAGCTCAAGGGCCAGAAGCGCGACAAGGCGATCGTCACCCCGCGTCAGGTCGCGATGTTCCTGATGCGCGAGGAGACCGACGTCTCGCTCCTCCGGATCGGCGCCGAGCTTGGCGGTCGGGACCACTCGACCGTGCTCCACGCCTGCGACAAGATCACCCGCGAGTCGGCGGTCAACGACGAGCTCCGCCGCGAGATTGCGGCCGTCCGCGAGCTCATCTACGCCGAGTAGAGCCGTCGCCGGCGGGCGGGCCTTGCGCCTTCGCCGCATCGCGCTCGTCACCACCCGAGGGGACAGATGGCGTGGCCCGCGCCAGCCTCGTCCGTTGGCAGCAGGCGTCCAACTTGACATTTCCGGGTAGCAGCCGTTGCGTGTGGAGAACCGGCTTGAATCGGTGGACAACCGGGGGTCATTGTGGACATCCGCGACCCCGGACCGACCGGAAAGCACGGTCCCGAGTGGATGGCCCGGCCCGGATTCTGGGCGTTCGGGCAAGCGAGCGAAGTTGTCCACCGGGTCGTCCACGGCTCGGGCTTCAGGTTCGGATCGATCGTCCACCGTGGGACCGCCGTCGTCCACCGCCGCTCGCCGCACGATGACGAGGCTCCGTCCACCGCGTCCACACCATGATGACGGTGATGACGGGATGAGAAGATAGGGAGAAGATACCCACCACACATCGCCCGGCCGCGTGGATCCCGATCTCGATCCCGCGACCTGATCCGCCCGTCACCTTGGAGTGAACCCACGTGAAGCTTTCGGTCATGCAGGAGAACCTGGCGCGCGGCCTGTCGGTCGTGAGCCGCGCCGTCTCGAACCGCTCGCTCCCGGTTCTGACGAACGTCCTCCTCAAGACCGAGGACGGCGGGCTGAAGCTGACCGCGACGAATCTCGAGATCGGGATCACGTACTGGGTCCCGGGCAAGATCGGGGTGGACGGCGCCACGTCGGTCCCGGCCCGGCTCCTGACCGACCTCGTGGGCTCCCTGCCCGGCGGCGAGCCGATCGTTCTGGAGCTCGGCGAAGGCGAGACCCTTCACATCCGGGCCGGCCGGTTCGAATCAAACATCAAGGGGATCCCGGCCGAGGATTTCCCGACCGTCCAGACCGCCGGCGAGCGGCCGATCACCCGGGTTGCCCAGAAGGTCCTCCGCCAGGCTCTCGACGAGACGGCCTTCGCAGCCGCCAGCGACGAGGCCCGCCCGATCCTGACCGGGGTCCTCGCGAAGTTCGAGGGCGACCAGCTGACCCTGGCCGCGGCCGACAACTACCGGATCGCCGTCAAGACGATCACGGTCCTCGACCCCGTCGAGGAGACAAGCGTCGTCATCCCCGCCCGGGCCCTCCACGAGCTGTCGCGGATCCTGTCGGATACCGACGAGCCGGTCTCGATCGTGCTCGCCCACTCCCGCAACCAGCTCCTGTTCCACATCGACGGGATCGATCTGGTCACGCGCCTGATCGACGGCCAGTACCCGAACTACCAGTCGGTCCTGCCGGCCAGCCACGCCACCCGGGCTGTGCTCGATCGCGAGGAGCTCCTCCGCGCGGTCCGGCCTGCCGCCCTGATCGCGCACGAGTCGGCGAACATCGTCAAGCTCGGTGTCGGGCTCGACGGCGACGGCGCGATCACGGTCAGCGCCAATGCCGAGGTCGGCGATCACGTCGGCCGGGTCGAGGCCGCGATCGAGGGCGACGGGACGACGATCGCCTTCAACGCCCGGTTCCTCGCCGACGTCCTCGAGAAGGTCGATGCCGAGCAGTTCGCACTCGAGCTCAACGGGCCGCTCTCGCCGGGCGTGTTCAAGCCGATCGGCGACGATCGCTACGTCCACGTCGTGATGCCGCTTCGAACGACGTCCTGAGGCTCGGCGCGAGTCGGCCCGAGCGCGCCCGCGGCCCGAGGAGGGTTCGGGGGTAGGCTCCAACCGAAGATGCTGCAAACGATCTCGATCCGCGACCTCCGGTCCTACGCGTCGCTCGATGCCATCTTCGGGCCGGGGCCGCAGTTGATCGTCGGCCAGAATGCGGCCGGCAAGACGACCCTGCTCGAGGCGATCGTCGTGCTGGCGTGGGGGCGTTCCCATCGGACCTCCGCGGACGGCGAGCTCGTGCGCTGGAACAGCGAGCTGACCAGGATCGAGGGCCTCGCCGGCAAGGAAACGGTCGAGGTGGCTCTCGTCCGGCCGGCCGGCGGCAGCGGGGCGCGAAAGCGGATCCGGGTCAACGGCGTCCCGCGTCGGGCGGCCGGTCTGGCCGGGCTGCTTCGGACCGTCGTCTTCGCACCCGAGGAGATGCTCCTGATCGTCGGATCGCCGGGCCTCCGTCGGTCGGCGCTCGATCAGCTCGCGAGCCAGCGCTCGGCGATCTACGGCCGGGACCTGGCCGCCTACGGCCGGACGCTCCAGCAGCGCAACGGCCTGCTCCGGGCGATCCGCGAGGAACAGGCCGGCCGCGACGAGCTCCGGTTCTGGGACGCCTCGTTCCTCGACGCCGGATCGGCGATCGTCGCCGAGCGGCTGCGCCTCCTCGAGGCTGTCGCCGGGCCGCTTGCCCGGGCCCACGCCGAGATTGCCCCCGAGGAGGCCGGCGCGGCACGGCTCGTGGTGTCGTACGCGACGAATGCGCCGGCCCAGCCCGGGGAGACGCCGCGAGACGCCCTCGCCCGGCGTCTCGCCGAGACGGCCGACAAAGAGGCCTGGAACGGCTCGACGCTGATCGGTCCGCATCGCGACGATCTGGTCTTCAGCCTGGACGGCCGCGACCTCGCCGGATTCGCGTCGCGGGGCCAGCAGCGAACCGCGATCCTTGCCTTCAAGTTGGCCGAGCTCGACCTGCTGACCGACCAGGACGGTCGCCCGCCGCTGCTCCTCCTCGACGACGTCTTCTCGGAGCTCGATCCGGAGCGACGGGCGCACCTCGTGCGGCGGATCGCGGCGCTGCCCCAGGCGTTCGTGACGACGACGACCCTCGACGACCTCGACCC
>JACDAH010000195.1 GCA_013695505.1 Chloroflexota bacterium
CCTCGGGAAGATCCTGGGTCAGCTCGGTCAGGACGAAGCCCGGCGCGACCGCATTGCAGGTGATCGACCGAGACGCAAGCTCGCGGGCGGTCGCCTTCGTCAGCCCGATCAGGCCGGCCTTCGCGGCCGAGTAGTTGGCCTGGCCGGTCTGGCCGGCCTGGCCGCTGACCGAGGTGATGTTGACGATCCGGCCGCTCTTCGCCTTGAGCATCGGCCGGGTGACGGCCTTGGTCATGTAGAACGCCCCGAAGAGGTTCGTCTCGAGGACATCCCGGAAGGCCTCGACCGACATCCGCATGATCAGGTCGTCACGGGTGATCCCGGCGTTGTTGACCAGGATGTCGACCTTGCCGAAGGTATTGAGGACCGCCTTGACCAGGCCATCGGCGGCCTCCGGGTCCGAGACATCGGCTTGCACCGCGAGCCCGCGCCGGCCGAGGCCCTCGATGTCGGCGACCGTGGCCGCGGCGGCGGCCTCGTTGCCACGGTAGCTGAGCGCGACGTTTGCCCCCTGGCCGGCGAGTCGGAGCGCGATCGCCCGCCCGATCCCCCGCGATCCGCCCGTGACGAGTGCGGCCCGCCCTGACAGGTCGATCACGCGTGGACCTCTCGTCTGACGCGCTCTGGCTCACCGGGTGCGACATCGTCGGGGACGTCGATGGAGCCGGGCCGGCGCATGACCTCGGCGAGGGCCTCGGGGATCGGGTCGACCGAATTCCAGTCGACCGGCAGCCGGACGGAGACGTCCTCGGGCCGGACGGCGGCGTCGCCGGCGATGCCGCGAGCGGGGTCGGCGGTCCACTCGATCGTCACCGCGCCGCTCGTGAACCCCGCCCCGAATGCGACGATCGTGACATTGTCGCCGACCTTCACGCGCCCCTCATTGACTGCCTCGGCGAGGGCGATCGGGACGGACGCCGCCGAGGTGTTTCCGTACTTGTCGAGGTTCACGAACATCTTGTCCATCGGCAGGTCGAGGCCCTTCGCCACGGCCTCGATGATCCGGACGTTCGCCTGGTGCGGCACGAAGAGATCGATGTCCGAGGGCTGGAGGCCGGATCGCCGGATCGACTCGAGCGCGGTCGTCGCCATCGTCTTGGTGGCGAACCGATACGTCTCCTTGCCCTCCATCCGCACGAAGTGCTCGCCCCGCGCGATCGTGCCCGCCGACGGCGGCGCCTTCGATCCGCCGGCCGGCAGCCAGATCATGTAGGCCCCCTGCGGCTCGGTCGTCAGCTCGATCCCGAGCGCGCCGCCGGGCTCGTCAGATGCCGACAACACGACCGCACCGGCCCCGTCACCGAACAGGATGCAGGTGCTCCGATCTGTGTAGTCGAGGAAGCGCGTGAGCAGCTCCGCGCCGATGACGAGGACGTGCTTCGCGAGTCCCGCCTGGATGTAGGCCTGGGCCGTGGCAAAGCCGTAGACGAAACCGGAGCAGGCGGCCATGACGTCGAAGGCGGTCGCCTTGGTGTTGCCGATCGCCTCCTTGACGAGGGCGGCGGTCGACGGCATCCAGTAGTCGGGCGTCAGGGTCGCGAGGAGGATCAGGTCGATGTCGTCGGGCTCGATGCCGGCCGTCCGGATGGCTCGCAGCCCGGCCACCGCGCCCATCGATGCCGTCGTCTCGTGAGCGGCGGCGACGCGTCGCTCGCGGATTCCGGTGCGCGACAGGATCCACTCGTCGGACGTGTCGACCATCTTCTCGAGATCGGCGTTGGTCAGGACCTGGCTCGGCGCATAGCGTCCCCAGCCGGTGACGTGCGCCCGGCGAGTGGTGGCGGTCGCCGAGGAATCGTTCACAGGGGTTCCACCTCGATCAGGGGCTGCTTGGCCTTGACCAGCGCGCCGCTCTCCGGGACGACCCGGACCACCCGCCCCGCGAGGTCGGACTTGATCTCGTTGAACAGCTTCATCGCCTCGATCAGTCCGATCACCTGACCGACGGCGACCTCGCGACCGGCCGCGACGAACGGCGCCGAGCCGGGCGCCGGCGAGCTGTACCAGACACCGGTCAGGGGCGCCTTCACGCTGGGGCGGGCGGCCGCCTCGGTCGCGCCGGGAGTCGCCGCGGCTCCGGATCCGCCCGAGCCCGACGACGCCG
>JACDAH010000208.1 GCA_013695505.1 Chloroflexota bacterium
GTGGTGCGGCTCTCGGTGATCCGGGTGGGTCGACCTTGCGATTCACCTTTCGGCGTGCGTGGTTTCCTGCCGAATCCTCCTAATGGTCCTAGCCCTTTGGTATAGTCGCGCCGCCTTTTGGCGGTGCTACAGTGGTGCCACCTGTCACACCGCACGAATTCCACTTCATCGGACTCGGGGAGATCAGACTTGAAGCGCTCGAATCGGCTTGTCCTGCTCGTCGGGGTCTTCCTGGCGGTGCTTGCCTTTGTGGGCATCGCCCTGCTTTTTGGCAGCCCCAAGACTGACCCGAACACGCCCAAGGTAGTCACCGAGCTCCCGACCGTCATCGCGTCCAAGGACATCGCCCTCGGCGTCACCGTCACCGCCGACATGCTCAAGACCGAGAACAAGAACATCGACGGCGCTCGCAAGAACACCGCGTTCCAGGACCCGGGCCTCGTCATCGGCAAGATCACGCGACGCGTCATCAAGACCGATTCCCAGCTTGAGGCGGCCGACTTCGACACCTCGACGACCGGCTGCGGCACGATCGACGTCCCGCCGACGTTCCGCGCGATGTCCATCCAAGTCGACCAGGTCTCCGGCGTCGGCACCGTGATCAACACTGGTGACTACACGGATTTGCTCGTCGGCTTCACCGGCGACAAGTTCCCGGTCGTGACCCTCAACCCGACCGACGACTCGATCGGGGTCGTCAGCGGCCTCAACGGTACGAGCGTCAAGCTCCTCCTCGAGGGCATGCAGGTCCTGTGCCGCCAGCTGCCGCCCATCGCGGCTCCCGCCGACGGCTCGACCCCTCCGCCCGCCACCTCGGAGGGCCAGCCGACGACCTCCCTCAATGGCCAGCAGGAGATCGTCATCCT
Organism: Chloroflexota bacterium; assembly: GCA_013695505.1. Classification (GTDB taxonomy): domain Bacteria; phylum Chloroflexota; class Limnocylindria; order Limnocylindrales; family CSP1-4; genus CF-46. The sequence continues at coordinate 867 of JACDAH010000208.1, forward strand.
CGCGGTGACGGCCGCCCAGGCCGAGGTCATCAAGTTCGCCCAGCTCGACGGCTCGGTCAGCCTGATCCTGCGGTCCGCCAAGGACTTCGTCGACGAAAACGGCAACCCGCTCCCGCCGGCCCCATCAGGCACCGAGGGCATCACGCTCAAGAAGCTCACCACCGACTTCTCGGTTCCGATCCCGGAGCTCGTGGAAGCCATCCTCCCCGCCCAGGCAGCCAAGCCGTAACGATCACCACCACGGTCGCCGGAGCGACCGCCACCTGACCCTGGCAGCGCGACGGGCGCGACGGACCTTCCGGTCCCGCGCCCGTCCGAGACTCCGGGGCAGCCGCCGCCACACCAGCGCCCCGTCCATCGACCCTCCACCGAGAGCAACCGGACCAACTGACCAATGGCAGACCAGATCCGCGTCCTGATCGTGGACGACATTCCGGAGACTCGCGACCACCTCACCAAGCTGCTCGGGTTCGAGAGCGACATCGAGGTGGTTGGTTCGGCCGCGTCCGGAAACCAGGCGCTGACGATGGCCGACGAGCTCCTGCCCGACGTCGTGCTGATGGACATCAACATGCCGGACATGGACGGGATCGCTGCCACGGAGCGCCTGTCCGCCACGGTTCCGACCGCGTCCGTCGTGATGATGTCCGTCCAGGGCGAGGCCGACTACCTGCGTCGCTCGATGCTCGCCGGCGCCCGCGAGTTCCTCGTCAAGCCGTTCAGCAGCGATGAGCTCACCGCCTCGATCCGGCAGGTCTACACCCGCGAGCGCGACAAGCAGAGCCGGATGAGCGCGATGCCGGCCAATGCCACCGCCAGCGCCAATTCCGTCGGCGGCGGTGCAGCGGCCACGTCCGACGAGGCCCGCAAGGACGGCCAGGTCGTCGCGATCTTCAGCCCGAAGGGCGGCGTCGGCCGAACGACCATTGCCGTCAACCTGGCAGTCGCTGCCGCGACCGAGCTCGGCAAGACGGTCCTCCTCGTCGACGGCTCGTTCCAGTTCGGGGATGTCGGCGTCCTGCTCAACCTGAACCCGAAGAACAAGTCGATCGCGGACCTGGTCCCGGAGCTCGAAGCCGGGGAGCCCGAGTCGCTCGACACGTTCATCATCAACCACTCCGCCGGGATCCGGGTCCTTCTCGCTCCCCCGTCGCCCGAGATGGCCGAGCTGATCACACCGGCGGGCGTGAAGCGGGTCCTCGACGCCGTGCGCCGGACTCACGACCTCGTCATCGTCGACTGCACCTCGTGGTTCAACGAGACGACGATCGCGATCCTCGATACGGCCGACGTCATCCTCACGATGCTCAGCCTCGAGATCACGAGCATCAAGAACATGCGCCTCTTCCTCGAGGTCGCCGACCAGCTGGGCTACGAGCAGAGCAAGATCAAGCTCGTGCTCAACCGGGCGGACTCGAGTCTCGGGATCCGGGTCGCCGACGTGGAGAGCTCGATCGGCCGCAAGGTCGATCACACGATCGTCAGCGACGGCCGTTCCGTCGTGTACGCCCTCAACCGGGGGGTACCGTTCTTCCTTTCCAACCGGGAGGCTCAGGTCTCCCAGGACATCCTCCGGTTGGCCCAGTCGGTCGCCGGTGAGCGGGCGTTCGGCGCAAGCGAAGACACCCGCAAGACCGCGCAGAAGAAATCACTGTTCTCATTCCGATGAATCATCGGTTCGGTCATGAGCCTCGCGGGGCACAAAGGGGTCAGATGCCATGTCACTGTTGAAGCGGATCGAGAGCGCTCGACCTGGAGCCGGGCCGGCCGGACCGTCAACGCCGGGGCTGCCGGTCGCCCAGCCGACGGGTGCCGGCGGCACGCCGCCGCCCACGTCGCAACAGCGGCTGATGACCCAGGCACCGGTCCGGGAGTCCTTCCGTGATGTCAAGTTCCGGATCCAGAGCCGGGTCATCCAGGACCTCGATCCGAAGCTCGACCTCTCCAACCAGGTCGAGGTCCGGCGTCAGATCGAGGAGATCTTCGGCAAGGTCATCGACGAGGAAGGCCTCGCCCTGACCCGCGCCGAGCGCGTCCGGATGCTCGAGCAGATCACCGACGAGATCATCGGCCTCGGCCCGCTGGAGCCCCTGCTCCGCGACGAGTCGATCTCGGAGGTCATGGTCAACGGCCCGCGCCAGGTCTACATCGAGCGCTCGGGCAAGCTCGAGCTCACGAACGTCGTCTTCCAGAATGACGACCACGTGATGCGGATCATCGACCGGATCATCGCCCCGATCGGGCGCCGCGTCGACGAGTCGAGCCCGATGGTCGACGCTCGCCTGACCGACGGCTCACGCGTCAACGCCATCATTCCGCCGCTGTCCCTCGTCGGGCCGGTGATCACAATCCGGAAGTTCTCGGCGTCGCCCTTCACGGTCGACGACCTGGTCCGCTTCGGCACCGCGACCGCCGACATGTTCGATTTCATGCGGGCCTGCGTCGAGGCGCGGCTCAACATCTTCGTGTCCGGCGGCACCGGCTCCGGCAAGACCACGACCCTCAACGTCCTCTCCTCGTTCATCCCCAACGACGAGCGGATCGTCACGATCGAGGACGCGGCCGAGCTGCAGCTCCGCCAGGAGCATGTCGTGACCCTCGAGTCCCGCCCGCCGAACATCGAAGGCAAGGGCGCGGTCCCGATCCGCGAGCTCGTCCGGAACTCGCTCCGGATGCGGCCCGACCGAATCATCGTCGGGGAGTGCCGCTCCGGCGAAGCCCTCGACATGCTCCAGGCCATGAACACCGGCCACGACGGCTCGATGTCGACTGGTCACGCCAACAGCCCGCGCGACATGCTGTCGCGGCTCGAGACGATGGTCCTGATGGCCGGCATCGACCTGCCGGTCCGGGCCATTCGCGAGCAGATCGCGTCCGCGGTCGACCTGATCGTCCAGCAGAGCCGCCTCAAGGACGGCACCCGGAAGATCACCAACATCACCGAGGTCCAGGGTATGGAAGGCGACGTCATCGTCATGCAGGACGTGTTCGTCTTCGAACAGACCGGGATCCTCGATGGCAAGATCCAGGGCCGCCTCAAGGCCACGGGCATCCGCCCCAAGTTCGTCGAGAAGTTCGAGGTGATGGGGATCCATCTGCCGCCGGGCCTCTTCGGCTTCAGTTACTGATCGGGAAGGGAACCTGACTGTGGATCCCATGACGCTGGCCGTCGCGGGGGTGGCCGCCGCCGCGATCTTCTTGATCGCCATCGGCATCGCGACGTCCGGCAGCGGATCGGGCGTGAGCGCTCGACTCGAGCGCTATGCCTCCGCTCGTGAAACCGGCAAGGCTGCTGAGTCGAGCGGAGCCGGCGGACTCCAGGACCTGATGGAGCGGAGCGTCGCCCTCGCTCAGCTCAATCGGATCGTGGAGCAGCGCGACTTCGGGGCGAATCTCGCCCGCGACATCGCCCGTGCGGACCTCAAGCTCAAGCCCTCGGAGTTCCTCGCGATCTGGGCCGCCGCCATCATCGGCATTCCGTTCGCGTTCATCGTGCTGTCGCTCGGGCTGCCGGCCCTGCGCAGCCCGATCGCGCTTTTGGTCGGCGCGTTCCTCGGGTTCATGCTGCCGCGGATGTGGCTCGGTCGCCGCAAGAGCGGCCGCCTCGGCGCCTTCAACAAGCAGCTGCCGGATACGATCACCTTGCTGGCCAACGGGCTCCGCGCCGGCTCGTCGTTCCTCCAGGCCGTGGAGCTCGTCGTGCGCGAGTCCCGGCCGCCGGTCTCGACCGAGTTCAACCGGGTCATCCGCGAGGTCAACCTCGGCCTTCCGTTCGAGGCGGCGATGGAGAACATGGTCCGTCGGGTCAAGTCCGAGGACCTCGAGCTGATGGCGACCGCCATCAACATCCAACACACGGTCGGTGGCAACCTCGCCGAGATCCTCGACTCCATTGCCTACACGATCCGCGAGCGGGTCAGGATCAAGGGCGAGATCAGGACCCTGACGGCGCAGCAGCGGCTGTCCGGCTACGTCGTGGCAGGGCTGCCGATCACGCTCGCCGGCTTCCTCTTCGTGGTCGCCCCGAACTTCATGGCGCCGATGTTCGCGAAGCCGCCCGAGGCGTTCGGGCTGCCGCTCGGGGTCGTCATTCTGGCGGTCGGCGGCTTCATGATGTTCATCGGGTTCATGATGATCCAGAAGATCGTCGACATCGAGGTCTAGCTGATGCCCGAACTCATCCCGATCATCGTCGCCGCCGCCGCGGCCGGCGCGATCCTGCTCATCGCCCTCGGGCTCGCCGGGAGCTCGCCGGTCGACCCGGTCCAGGCCCGCCTGACCCAGCTCGGGACGATGCAGGCCAAGAACCTCGAGGAGCTCGAGCTCCAGTCCCCGTTCCTCGAGCGAACCCTGCGTCCTCTCGCGGCCGCCATGTCAGGCCGGATGTCACGGGTGGCCAGCAACTCCTTCCAGGAGAAGGCCGAGAAGCGCCTCGCTCTCGCGGGCAACCCCGGCAACCTGCGGGTCGCCGACTGGCTCGGCATCAAGGCCGTCGCCGCGGTCGTCGGCGGGCTGCTGTTCGCCTTCCTGTTCCTCGTCCTCGGCGTGATGAGCCTGCCGTTTGCCTTCCGGGTCCTCATGATCGTCGTCGGCGTGATGTTCGGCTACACCATCCCCGAGTTCTGGCTCGGCGGCCGGGTCAAGAAGCGCCAGAAGGCGATCCTGCTCCAGATCCCGGACACCCTCGACCTGCTGACGATCTCCGTCCGCGCCGGTCTTGGCTTCGACGCCGCCCTCGCCAAGGTCGTCGAGAAGCTCGAAGGGCCCCTCATCGACGAATTCCGCCGGGCACTGGCCGAGGTCCGCGTGGGCAAGGCGCGCCGCGACGCGCTGCGCGACATCGTCCCCCGGACAGAGGTCGCACCGCTGACGAACTTCATCGGCGCGATCATCCAGGCCGAGCAGCTCGGCGTCTCGATCTCGAAGGTTCTTCAAGTCCAGTCCGAGCAGCTCCGCATCGAGCGGCGGCAGCGGGCAGAGGAGATGGCCGCCAAGGCGCCGATCAAGATGCTGTTCCCGCTCGTCGGCTGCATCTTCCCGTCGTTGTTCATCATCATCCTGGGGCCCGCGATCATCCTGATCATGCAGAACCTGAAAGCCTGAGCTCTACGAGCTCGAACGGAGAGGGCGCGCCACCCGGCGACGGGAGGCGCGCCTATTCCGTGTCCGGGAGTGGCCGATGACGAGCAGCACCTCGCGCAGTGACGCGACCGACGGGCCGACGGG
>JACDAH010000251.1 GCA_013695505.1 Chloroflexota bacterium
GTCGAGTTCGTCTCCCGCTTCAACGAGCGCAGCGAGGTTGCCGGCGGCGACGACAAGAACGAGAAGCTGACCGGCGAGATGGACGGCTACCCCAACGTCTACATCGACATGGGCATCACGGCGGTCAACGTGGCGAAGAAGTACGAGGTCAGCCGTGCCGACATGGACAAGTATGCGCAGCGCTCCCAGGAGCTCGCCGTCAAATCCCAGGAGGACGGCTTCTTCGATCGCGAGATCATCCCCGTAAACGACCACGAGGGCAACGAGGTCGCCAAGGACGACGGCCCCCGCGCCAGCTCGACGCTCGAGAAGCTCTCCCAGCTCCCAGAGGCCTTCGACGGCGGCGGCGGAGTCACGGCCGGCAACTCCTGCCCGCTGAACGACGGCGCCGCCGCGGTGCTGATGATGAGCGAGGAGAAGGCCAACGAGCTCGGGTTGAAGCCGCGCGCCAAGGTGATCACGGCGGCCACCCACGGCAACGAGCCCGAGTACATGGGCGTCGCCCCGATCGGCGCGATCAAGACCGTGCTCGACCGAGCCGGGATGAAGATGGACGACATCGGGCAGGTCGAGCTCAACGAGGCCTTCGCGGCCCAGGTGATCCCGATCATGGCCGAGTGCGACATCCCGATTGAGAAGATGAATCCGCACGGCGGGGCGATCGCCCTCGGCCATCCGTTCGGCATGACTGGCGCCCGCATCATGGGCACCCTGCTGAACGGCTTGGAGACAGACGACAAGCAGTTCGGTATCGAGACGATGTGCGTAGCCGGCGGCCAGGGCGAGGCGATGGTCGTGGAGCGCCTCAACTAGGCGCCCTGACCGAAATTTGAATAGCGTGGGCGCACCCCGTCGGGGTATCCACGTCCATTCAAAGGGGAGACATGAAAGACAGAACGCGTACATACGCGAGGGGCCTGGCGCTAGCCGGGACCGTTTCGCTGGTCGCCGCCGGCTGCGGCGGTGGCGGCGATGATGCAACGAAGCCGACCAAGGTCGCCGTCAACGTGACCGAGTCTGGCAAGCAGGCGACGATCGAAGTGCCCAAGGAGGTCGAGGGCGGCCTGGTCGAACTCAGCCTCGACAATTCGGCCGGCAAGGCGCCTCACGCAGGGCAACTGATCCTGCTGAACGACGGTCACACCGCGCAGGAGGCCATAGCGATCGTCGGCTCCGAGAAGCCCCAGCCGATCCCGAGCTGGCTGCGCGCCGAGGGCGGCGTCGGCTCGACCGCCCCGGGCGAGTCAAATGCGGCGACCGTGAAGCTGCCCGAAGGGCACTACGCGGTGATCGACGACGCCGGCATGGGCGGACCTCCGCCATTCACCGAGTTCGACGTCAAGGGCGACAACGGGGGCGACCTCCCGGAAACGGACGCGAGCGTCACCGCGGCCGAGACGGATGGCACGCCGGAGTACGAATGGAAGGTCGACGGCCTCAAGACAGGCGAGAACACCTTCACGTTCAACTCGGAGGGGGATAACGCCCTGCATCACATCGTCGCCGCGCCGATCAAGGGCGACGCGACCCTCGACCAGATCAAGACGGAGCTCGAGTCCGACGGACCGCCGAAGTCGATCGATTTCGAGAACTCGGTCGACGCCTCGGTCATCGACGGAGGCGAGAGTCAGGTGGTGAAGTTCAACCTGCAGGCCGGGCGCTATGCGTTCGTCTGCTTCCTGCCCGACCGCGACAAGCCCGACGAGCCCCACTTCACGGAGGGGCTGCTGAAGGACTTCACGATCGGCGGTTAGACCGCTTCGCCTGAATTCACGCGCCGGGCGCTCCAGATAGCGTCCGGCGCGTGGATCTCACCGCCACAACGATCAGCGTCGGCTATGCGTCCGGGCTGAACGCCTACGGCACCACGCTGATGCTCTGCCTGCTCGCGCGGGCGGGCATCGGCGACGTGCCCCACGACCTCACCTCCGACCCGATCCTCTACGGCTCGGGGGTGATGTTCCTGATCGAGGCCGTGGTCGACAAGATCCCCTACCTCGACAACGCCTGGGACGCGCTGCACACGATCATCCGGCCGGTCATCGGCTCGATTCTCGGGATCCAGTTCGCCGACGCCGACGGAGCCGCCAGCCAGGTCGCTGCGGTCGGCACCGCCGGCTCGACCGCCCTGGTCAGCCACACGATCAAGGCAGGCCTGCGGCTCGGCATCAACGTCTCCCCGGAGCCCTTCTCGAACTTCATCGTCTCCACGGGCGAGGACATCACCGCGGGCGCCGTCTCCACCCTCGCGGTCACCCACCCGCTGATCGCGATCTCGGTCGTCAGCGTGCTGCTGTTCGCGGGGATCACGGTCGTCATCCTGCTCGCCAAGCGGATCCGCCGCTCGGTCCGCAACCGGCGCGAACGCCGGCGACGGAAGCGCGAAGGGCTCCCGCCGCCGGATCCGCCGGACCCTCCCTAGCCGAAGCC
>JACDAH010000266.1 GCA_013695505.1 Chloroflexota bacterium
CGCGCGTCGGGCTGACCCGGTTCGTCGTGTCGGGCTCGCTCCACGTTCCGGTCGGGGCGATCGACGGACCCACGCCGAGGGATCCGACGGCGATCCTGGCCGGTCGCGATGTGCTCGTCGCACTCACCGACGCGACGATCACCTACGACAAGGCCGACGAGCCGGCCAGCGAGCGATCCGAGACGATTCTCGTGAATCGCGCCCACGTCACCTGGCTCGACCTCGACGACGCGGCCGGCGACGGCGACGACGCACAGGTGCTGGAGCGACCAAAGGTCTACCACGCCGCGATGGTCAAGGACTTTACCCGGGCCACCTAGGCGGACTCCGGGTCTCAGTCGCCGCTCGGGACGCCCATCACGCTGAAGCCGCCGTCGACGTAGATCACCTCGCCGGTCACCGCCGACGAGAGGTCCGATGCGAGGTACAGGGCGGTCTTGCCGACGTCCTCGGGAGTGATGTTGGCACGCAGCGGGGCGACCTCGGCGAACGCGCGATACATCCCCTTGAACCCGCCGATCCCGGCCGCGGCGAGCGTCCGGATCGGACCGGCGCTGATCGCGTTGACCCGGACGCCGTCCGGTCCGAGATCGGCGGCCAGATACCGCACCGACGCCTCCAGGGCCGCCTTCGCGACGCCCATCACGTTGTAGTTGGCGACGACCTTCTCGGCGCCATAATAGGTCAACGTCATGACGGACGAGCCGGGCCGGAGCTGGGGGAGGGCCGCCCGCGTCAGCGCGACCAGCGAGTACGCCGACACGTCGTGGGCGAGGGCGAACCCATCGCGCGAGGTGTCGACGAACCGCCCGGTCAGGTCCTCGCGCTTGGCGAAGGCTAGCGCGTGGACAAGGATGTCGAGGTGGTCGTGGGTCTCGCCCCAGCGCTTGAACACGCGCTCGATGTCGGCGTCGACCTGGACGTCGCACGGCTCGACGAAGGTCGCGCCGATCGAGTCGGCGAGCGGCCGAACGCGCTTGTCGATCAGCGATTCGATCGACGAGAAGCCGACCTCGGCGCCGGCGTCATGGAGGGCCCGGGCGATCCCCCAGGCGATCGAGTGATCGTTGGCAACGCCGAAGATCAGGGCCGTCTTCCCGGCCACCAGCCGGGCAACGTTGGTCTCTTGAGCTGACTCCATCCCTGTCCTCCGCTGGACGCCGAACGCTTCGCGTCTCCGCCGAGGATAGACGCCAGAGCGTCAGGGCCGCGTCACCCGGACGTCGTCGAATCCGGCCTCGACGAGGCTGTTGGTGCCCGCGTCGGTGGCGGAGAACCGGAGCTGGATCGAGTGTCCGGCGAAGGCGGCAAGGTCGATCGACGCGAGGTGCCATCCGGCGTTCCGCTGAGTGGCCGTCCCGTGGGTGAGGAAGACGGTCGTCGTGGTCGACGTCGTGGCGTCGAGGACCTCGACCCGCAGCTCGTCGCCGGTGACGGCGGCCGCATCGTCGGCGAACGTCCAGCGGAACTGGAGCTTCTGGTTGGCTGCCGCGGGGAGGTCGATCGCGGGCGACGTCGTGGTGGTCCGGCCCCCGTCGAGATCGTTGGCGTTGGGCGACGTGCCCGCGGCCGTCCCGGTGATGAACGCGTAGCGGCCCGACGGCACGGTATCGGGCTGCTTCCGGCCGGCCGACGTCGTCGTCGGCTGGGGATCGCCGCGCTGCCATGCGCCGACGGTCGCGGTGTCGGTCCCGTCGAGGTTGGCGCGCCAACCGCGGCTGACCTCGAGGTCATCGTCGAACGCGCCGCAGCGGGCGGTCCGGACGGTCGCGCCGAGGACGCTCAGCGGGCACCACGCCCGTTCGATCAGATACAGGACGGCTTCCTTGTTCCGGCCGGTCTCGCTCGGGATCAGGGCGTCGTCGGGGTAATCGACCACCGACAGCTCGAACGTGTAGGCGAAGATCCGGTACTTCCCGTACTCGTAGTCGCGGGTCGTCCCCGAGGTGATGTAAAGGTCGCTCGCCTGCTCGGGCCGGTAGCCGCTGGTCGCGGCCATGTGCTTGCCGATGATCGCGAGCGCGATGTGATCGTCCGTCGTCATGTCGACCGGGATGTTGGCCAGGGTGTAGCCGTAGGGCCACATCACGAGCCGGCCGGCCTCGTGGAACGTGATCGCCGTCCGGATCTGCTGGCGGCCGTTGACGACGCGGCTGGCCAGGAAGTCGCGGACGTTCCGAGCCTCAGGCGTCGAGAAGGCGTACGGGCCGCGGTAGGTGATGGCGGCCGGGTTCGAGCTCGTCCGCCCGCCGCCGCCCCAGCGATAGCCGAAGTTCCGGTTGACGTCCGTCCCGATCGCGGACGTGCCCGCGTTCGGCTGGCGGTTCTTGCGCCAGAAGTGGAAGTGGCCACCGGCGATGTCGTACTCGGCACCGTCCGGATTGACGCCCAGGATGATCCAGATCTCGCGGCTGTCGACGATGTTCGTGATCCGGGTGGTGGTGCCGTAGCCGTCAACGAGCCAGTGCATGATCCTGAGGGTCATCTCGAGGCCCATGTGCTCATCTGAGTGGGTCAGGCCGTCAAACAGGACCTCCGGCTCGTCCTCGTCGAGCGCCACGTTGTCACTGATCTTGACCGCCCAGATCGTCCGGCCCTGGTAGCTCCTGCCGATGGACATGCGCCTGGCGATCGTCGGGTGAGCGGCGACGACTGCGGCCACGTCGGCCACCATCTCGGCATACGTGTGATAGCCCGTGTAGCCGGACGGGAAGTCGGCCGCGGCCGCCGAGGCGGGGGTCGCCACTGCGGCGGGCAGGAGGAGGGCGAGGCCGAGCAGGCCGGACCCCAGACGGGCGCGCAGAGTTCGAGACATGCGTGCAGGATGCGCCACATCGCCCCGTGGGGCCACCCCCCGAACGGTCACGGTCGGGACGAGGACGAACGGACTGGATCGCGGGGCCCGCGCCGCCACGGGTCGCCGCGCCCCGCTCTGCCTCGGAACGGAGATTCACACCCGGCGAGCACATCCAGCCAGATGCGTGCTCCCGAGGCGGGCGAAATCCACGTTGTGCTCTCCGGACGAGCAGGATCGACGAATTTCCGCTCATGTCCGGCGGATCCGGCCACGGATCCATCAGAACTGTCTCGATGTGCTCATCCCGGGAGAATCTCGGCCCGCGGCGGGCACCAG
>JACDAH010000372.1 GCA_013695505.1 Chloroflexota bacterium
CCCCCGCTTCATTTTCGTTGCGCCCGGAAGCCTCGATCCGACCACCATCGATTTGCCCGGTCGCAGCGAGGTGTCATCCGGGCGTGATCCGGACGGCGCAAGGTTGGCTACGATGCAGACGGTGACCGCGCAGACTGACCGACCGATCCTCGTCGTCGATGACGACGCCAAGATCGTCCGTCTCGTTCGGATGTACCTCGAGCGGGCCGGCTATCGCGTCGTCGAAGCGGCCGATGGGCGGAGCGCACTGTCGGCCATCGCACTCGAGGCCCCGGCCCTCGTGGTGCTCGACGTCATGCTCCCCGAGATCGACGGCATCGCGGTTCTCCGCGCCGTTCGCCGAACCGACGAGACGCCGGTCATCATCCTGTCGGCCCGGGGCCTCGTGGACGATCGCATCACCGGCCTGACCGCGGGCGCCGACGACTACCTCCCGAAGCCGTTTTCCCCCGCCGAGCTCGTGCTCCGGGTTCAGCGGATCCTCGAGCGCGCCGAGCCGGGTCGCCCCCCCGGGGTCGCCGCGTCGCGCGAGCCGCTCCGGCGGGCGGATCTCGTTGTCGACCGCGACCGTCACGAGGTCCGGGTCGACGGGCGCCTCGTGGCCTTGACGTCGGTCGAGTTCCGCCTCCTCGTGACGCTCCTCGAGGCGGATGGACGCGTTCTGACCCGCGATCAGCTCCTCGACGCGGTCTACGGCCAGGACCAGTCGGAGATCCTCGATCGGACGGTCGACGTCCACGTCGGCCGGCTGCGGGACAAGCTTGGCGAGGACGCAGATCGGCCGCGCTACGTGGCGACCGTCCGCGGCGTCGGCTACCGGGCGGCCCCGGAGCCGGTGGCAGGTGAGGCGCCCGGCTCGTGATCCGCCGCCCGGGCGGGATCGCGATCCAGATTGCGCTGGCCGCTCTCGCCGTCGCCGGCCTGGCGATCGCGATCCTCGCCATCGGCGTGGTCGTCGTCGGTGGTCAGAGCTTCGCTGATCTGATGACCGAGCATGGCGAGAACACCGAATCGAGCCAGCGGATGTTCACCGACAGCGTCGGCTGGGTCGTCGTCGGGACGTCGGTCGTGGCCATCGTCGTCGCGGTCGTGGTTGCGGCCACCCTCGGCGCCCGGCTCGCCATGCCGCTCCGCCAGATCGGGCGGGCCGCCCGTCAGATCGCGGAGGGCGACTACCTGGCCCGGATCGCGCGCCGGGGCCCCGAGGAGATCGTGAGCCTCAGCGACTCGTTCAACCAGATGGCGGCCGCCCTCGAGGAGCAGGAGCGGATCCGGCGCGAGTTCATCGCGAACGCGGCACACGAGTTGCGGACGCCCCTCACGAACCTCCAGGGCTACCTCGAGGCGCTGCGCGATGGTGTCATCGAGCCGGACCGGGCGACGTTCGAGTCGCTCCTCGACGAGTCGGAGCGGCTCGTCCGCCTCTCTCGTTCGCTCGACACGCTCGCGGCCGGCGACGCCGGGCTGGCGTCTGTCCCGGTCGATCTCGATCTCGCCGCAGTGATCCGAAGCGCGGTCGACCTCGCTCGGCCGGCGTCGATCGCGGCAGGCCTCGCGCTCGAACTGGATCTGCCCGATCGACTGAGAGCCCGCGGCGACCCCGATCAGCTCGCCCAGGTCGTTGGCAATCTCCTTCAGAACGCAATCCGCTACACGCCGGCCGGCGGCAGCGTCGCGGTCCGCGTGGAACGCCGGCCGGGCGATGTCCTGGTCTCCGTGAGCAACACGGGCGACGGGATCCCGGCCAACGACCTGCCACATGTCTTCGAACGCTTCTACCGGGTCGAGAAGTCCCGGGATCGGGCGCACGGCGGCGCGGGGATCGGCTTGGCGATCGTTCGCCAGCTCGTCGAGGCGGCCGGTGGCGCGGTCGGAGCCGAGTCGCGCGACGGCGTCACCCGATTCTGGTTCAGCCTGCCCGATTGACGATGCCGGCAGGCGATCGTCGCTTCGGCCGTCATTGAATTGACATCGCGATCGCCAATCCTTCCCCGATGGCGTCGCTCGGAAGTCTCGGCTCGACGATCTTCGGTGCTCTGTACGACTACCGGCTCGTGTTGGTTGGCGGCGCGATCGCCGTCGCGGCCGTGCTCGTCGCTGTCGCCCGTCGGCGCGGCTGGATCGGCGCGGCCCGGCGCCATCCCAAGGCCGCCGCAACGATCCTCGTCTCCTTTCTGGCGGTCGCCCTGCCTGTCGGCTGGTATCTCATGTCGCCGCTCGTCCTGAGCGCTTCGATCGACGAGCCGCCGCCGCCGATCGCGATCACCGACCGGTCAGGTCCGGCCGCGTCGATCGGGTCAACGATCCCGGCGACGTCGCCATCGGCCCGCCCGGGTGGGCCGTCCGCGTCACCTGGCAGTGGCGAGTCGTTGCGACCCGGGAACCCGTCGGCAGGTCCGAAACCACTGCCGCTCGAGCGAACCGGGACCTTCACCGGCAGCGACGAGTTCCACTTTGGCCGCGGGACGGCTCGGTTGATCGCGGTCGCCCAAGGTTCGTACGTCATTCGGCTCGAGGACTTCGCAGTCCGGAACGGCCCCGATCTCTACGTCTACCTGTCGCCGAGCGCGACCGGCTACGTGGATGGGGCGATCGAGCTCGGCCGGCTGAAGGCCGACACCGGCAACCAGAATTACACGGTGCCGGCCGGCGCCCTCGGCGATCCCTCGGAAGCGGCGAGCGTGGTCATCTGGTGCCGCCAGTTCAGCCACCTCTTCGCGACCGCTCCGCTGGCTCCCTGAGGATTCGCCAGGGCCCTGGATGTCGACAATGACGGGCGCCGGTCCGCAACGCGCGATCGCCGGGCTTCGACCGCAATGCTGACGGCTCTCTCGTCCATCCCGTTCTCCAATCGTCCGTCCGCCGCTGGCGTGCTCGCGGGCTGGGCTGCATCTGCACACCGCTGCGCTGCCACAACGTCTTCGGCGCGGGACGATTACAGTCCGGCCATGGCTCGCGTGCGTCGATTTGCTCCGGACGTGCTCGCCGCCCTGTTCGCGGTCTCAGGCGCTGCCCATCTCGTCCGTCCCGGGGCATTCGAGACTCTGATTCCGCCCTTCCTGCCCGCGCCGGGTGCGATCATCGCAATCTCGGGCGTGGCGGAGCTCATCTGTTCGGTCGGACTGGTGCGACGCGACTGGTGGGCCGGCCCCGCGAGTGCGGCGCTGCTCGTCGCGGTCTTTCCGGGCAACGTCTGGTTCGCGTTGGCTACGACATCCGCCGGGGCTTCAGCCGGCCCGCTCGTTGTCGGTTCCTGGCTCAGGCTGCCGATCCAGCTTCCATTGATCTGGGCCGCACTTCAGGCCAAAGCTGGCGCCCGCCACTGACGGCCGAGGCGACCGCTGGCCAGCCGGCGATCAGTCTCGCGGGCAGTCGTACCGTTCGGGTCTGGGGGCGTCCTGTTGTGCTTGATCGCGCACGGGGAGGTCAGCTGGGGCCGAGGCCCCGCTACGTCCAGGGCGTGAGAGGGGGAGGGGACCTTCTCCTGGGGGGCAACCGAGTAGGTGTGACCACCGGTCCATCGAAACCGACCGTCAACGAGCAGATCGTTGCAAGAGCCATCTGGTCTCGCATTTGACGGGGCGTCGCTCGACCGAGGGTCGTCGTTGACTCGCCCTGAAGGACTGTCCCAATGCCTCGATCGCGCTCCCTCGACGACGGGGTTCTCTTCCGCGCCCTCATGGATGCGACGAGCGACAGCGTCTACGTCAAGGATCGCGACTGCCGCCTCGTCCGCGTCAGCAGGAGCATGGTCAAGAGCCTTGGCTTCACGGACCCGGCAGATCTGATCGGCAAGACCGACGCCGATCTGTTCGGGCCCGAGTTCGCCGAGCGAACGTCCGTCGCGGATCGTCGGATCATGGACGCCGACGAGCCGAGCGGCGGCGTTGTCGAAAGCAGGCACAAGGCCGATGGCAGCGTGAATTGGACCCTGACGTCCAAGCTTCCGCTCCATGACCAAGCCGGACGCGTTGTGGGCCTGATCGGCATCACCCGCGAGATCAACGAGCTCAAGCACGTCGAGATGAGCCTCCAATACCTGGCAACCCACGACGCCCTCACGACCCTTCCCAACAGATACCTCCTGATGGACCGGCTCAACCACGTCCTGGCTCGCTCTGAGCGCGAGCGGGCTTCCTTCGCCGTTCTTTTCGTGGACATCGACGACTTCAAGGGCATCAACGACAAGCGCGGCCATGCGACCGGTGACACCGTGCTCAGGGCCGTCGCGGATCGGCTCCGGGCGAGCATTCGAACCGCCGACACCGTTGCTCGGGTCGGCGGCGACGAATTCGTCCTCGTGCTGGAAGGCACCGACCGGGCGAGGGCGACCGACATCGCGACGAGGATTCGCCTCCTCGTGGCCAACCCGATCGACCTCCCCGGACGGCCAGCCACCGTGACGGTCACCGTCGGGATCGGTGTCTACCCCGGGCACGCCGACGATGCCGAGGGACTCATCGCGGCAGCCGACAAAGCGATGTATCGGCAGAAGAAGACCCGTAAGGATGGCCACCTGGTCCGGCTCCGAGACGGTTCCACGACATCTCCTCCAATTCGCCTCCCGGCCTGAACTCGAACGGCGGGACGGCCGTGCTCGGCCGTCGGGGGTCACCAGCGCGCGACGGGAGCCGGTGGAACGGAGGGCCAAGGCGGAGCCCGATGACAGATTCTCCGACGGCCGGTATCCACGCCGGGGCTCGTGCCCGGCTCCGCTAGCGGGCGACCGCATCATCCTTGGCTCGTGCGGCGCAGTCGGCGCAGCGTCCGGAGATCGTCAGATGGCCCACGTCGGCCCGGAAGCCGACGCTCCGCTGGATCGGTCGCACGACCGATGAGGCGACGGCCGCATCCAGCTCCCACGTCCCGCCACAGGACCGGCATTGGAGGTGGGCGTGCTCCGCTTCGGGCAGGACGTGGTACTCCTCGCGGCCCGCAGCGGAGTGGCTGTGACTGACGTAGCCGAGCTCCTCGAGCACGCTGAGCGTCCGATAGACCGTGGAGGGAGTGGTGTCCGGGTTGCGTTCGCGGCAGCGCTCGACAAGCTCGCTGCCGGTGATATGGCCCTCGGTCGCCTCGAGCGCCTCCAGGATGAGCCGTCGCTGCGGCGTCCAGCGCAGCCCGCGCGCGCGGATCTCGTCACGGATCTGGATCCAGACGTCCGCCGCGGGCCGGTCTGGCGCCTTGCTTCCCATGGGATCGGCCACACGGTTTGCCGCTGCACGTGCCATGGCGATGAGTATAGGCGGCGAGCCAACGATTGCGATGCCTCGCAATTGCGACCCGGCTCGGCTGCTGGGTGATCCGAAACGACTCGGACCGCGAAATCGTCGCTGTACCGCTACAGGTGCCTGTTACAACACGGTGCGATAACGACGCGGCGCGGTTATGC
>JACDAH010000375.1 GCA_013695505.1 Chloroflexota bacterium
GTTGTAGGGGCTCGTCCACTTGCGGACCTGGATCTTCGGCCCGTCGGGCTGCGCCGGGTTGCTCAGGTCAAAGCCGCGGTTGCGGAACCCGGACGGGAAGCCCCACGCCACAGCCTCAGGCGTACCCGCCTGCACCGTCTCGCCGGCCGGAACGGCCTGGGTGAACCCGAACAGCTTCAGGAACTCCGTCGTCGCCTCCAGATCGCTGACGTTCAACGTGATCGACGTCATGCGCGTCAGCGCGGTCGGGGTCGCCGAGCCCGGCGCTCCGCTGTCCTCGACGAGCTGGTAGTACGTCCCGTCGTCGTCGCGCACGAACGCGTAGCGCGAGCCGGGCGTGCCGACCGGATCCGACACGACGGTGACGCCGCGCGACCGCAGGAACGTGACGGCGCCATCCAGGTCACGCGTGCCGTAGGTGACGTGCGTGTAGCCGATGTGGTTCAGCTTCGCGTAGGGCGGGTCGGCGTTGAACGGATCGATGAACTGCACCGTGTCAGCTGCGGCGCCCACGCCGATCTGGCTGAGCCAGTGCAGGGAGACCTTCAGCCGATAGGGCTCGGTGAGGCCGAGCACCTGAGCCATCTCGATGGTGTTGGTCTCAGGACCCGCCGGATTGATCACGGCCTTGAGCCCGAAATCGTCCCAGAACCCAAGCTGCCGCTCGAAGTTCGTGACCTGCAACCCGTAGATGCCGACGCCCGTGGCGCGGGTGTCGACGGTGACCTGCTGCTTGACCCGGACCTTGACGGCGGTGCCCGGCTTGCCGCTCAGCTGGACCTCGATGCGGTTCGTCGGCAGCAGGTCGACCGGCGTCGACGTGGTGCCGCCGTCGCGGCGGCCCGGGCCGACGACGGTCTTGCCGTTGAGGCGGATCGTCACCTTGGCGTTGTCGTCGCCGCGGACGATGAGACGGGCGGGAGCCTGCGCGGCGTTGAACGAACTGCTCGCCGTGGTCGGCTGACCGGTGGTGCGCGTGTACGTCTTGGGGCCGAACTGCGTGAGATCGGCCTCCTCGGCTGCGGCGACTGACGGGAACAGGCCTACGACCAGCAGGCCGGCCATCAGCCCCAAGGCTGATCGCGCGCGCCTCGCGGTCGACGGGCGTGTGGGACAGGGGTGCATGCTTGACCTCGAATCGTTGGGTGGAGCCCGAACGTCCAGAGGAGCCCTTCTCCGTTGTCGGCACGGCGGTCGGTGACCGTCGCCCCCGGTCTCCTCATCACTGGGCGAGGCCAGCGTAAATCGACCGTTTCGCCGATCTGGGTGTATGCGTGAGTTGGGCTAGAGCTTTTTCTGAAGCGAAGCCCGGTCGATCAGAGCCCGTGAGCGACCACCGACTCCCAGGTGTCAAGGCAGGCCGGCACCAAGCTCGTACCGCTGCGCAAGCACCCAAGCGAGCCGACGACTGTCCTCGCCGATGGCACATCACGGGTCGCCCGCAACGACGTACGCGTCGGCTTCGGCCGCCCCCAAGCCGTCAGTGGCAAGCGGTCAGAACCAGGATGCGAGTCTGGGGTGCGCCGTCCGGCGACCATCTGGAGCAAGGGGACAGCGCAGATCCGGTTCCGACACTCGAAGACGCTCGCAGAAGGGCCGCGGACTTGTACCGCGACCCGCGGTCGGCTTGGGAGCGCGACGCCGAGGAGCGCCTCGTTGCGGAACGTCGTGGCCTGACAGGACTGCATTGAGCCGGGATTCCGCGCCCCGGGCGCGGTTCGCGCGAGACGACCTGCCCGAACTGACGCCGCCGGAATCGTTCTCTAGGCGCCTCGCCGGGGCCGTCGAGGCAGGTCCCATGACAGTCCCCGAATCTGTCTACGCCCTGGTACCACGACCCGTCGGCCTGGTCACCCAGACGACACAGAAGCCCGGCTTTCTCGGGCTTCAATTGCATCGGGGAGACAGGATTTGAACCTGCGACCGCCCGGCCCCCAGCCCGACGAACGCCGTGCCGCTGAGTGCTCTACGCCCTTGTTTGCTGGCTCTGAGTACCGCTCAGTGCCTGCGACTTACCCTCATGTTGTTCCCCAGATTGTTCCCCAGCACGGGGTCGAGGTTGTCCGGAAGCTCGTAGAACTTGGTTGGCGGTCCCTCCCGTCCTGTCCGCTCCCGTTGGGAGCGTGACGGGCGCTAACCATGGTCCGACAGGACCGGAGGAACCACCATGAAGAACGTACCCGTAGGGAAGGTCGTCACCGGCACGGAGGCGTCGGAAAGTCCGCTGCCTCCGAGGATTCAGGAAGCGCTCGGTGAACTTGTCGGCGCCGCTCGCGAAGGTCTGCTGGCGTTGAGTGTCGGCATCGGGTTGAGCGTCGTGCATGAGCTGATGGAGCTGGAGGTCGAGCAGGTCGTGGGGCCCAAGGGCCGCCATGACCCCGGTCGGGTCGCGGTCCGTCACGGCCACGAGGACGGCTCGATGACGTTGGGCGGCCGGAGGGTGGCGGTCCGGCGGCCGCGGGTGCGCAGCGCCGACGATCGGCAGGAGCTGCCGATCGACAGCTACGCGTACTTCGCCGACCGCGATCCGCTCACGCGGGCGGTGATGGACCGGATGCTCGCCGGCGTGTCTACGAGGAAGTTTGAGCGGGTCGGTGAGCCCGTCGGCACCGGCGTGGACCACGGAGCGTCGGCGACCGCGAAGAGCACGGTGTCGGAGGTGTTCATCGCCAAGACTCGCACCGCCCTGGCCGAGCTGATGGCTCGCCAGCTCGCCGACGTACGCCTGGCGGTAATGATGATCGACGGACTGCATCTGACCGATCGCACCCACGTCGTCGCGCTCGGGATCACGACCGACGGCGTGAAGATCCCGCTCGGGCTCTGGGAAGGCTCCACGGAGAACGCCACGCTCGTGAAGACGCTGCTGGCCGACCTGGTCGATCGGGGCCTGGATCCCGAGCAGGGAATCTTGTTCGTGATCGACGGCGGCAAAGCCCTCAGGAAGGCGATCGACGAGGTCTTCGGGACCGGTGCGCTCGTGCATCGCTGCCACCGGCATAAGGAACGCAACGTGATCGATCTGCTGCCCGACAGGGACCGTGAACGGATCCGTGGCCGCATCAGGGCGGCGTGGGCGCTCGGCGACCATCACCTCGCAAAGCAGCGGCTTGAGCTGCTCGCTTCAGAGCTGGATCAGACGTGGCCGGACGCCGCCGGCTCGCTGCGCGAGGGCCTTGCCGAGACGCTGACGTTGATGCGCCTTGGAATCGACGGGCCGCTTGCCAAGACGCTCTCGAGCACGAATCCGTGCGAGAGCATGATCGAGATCGTCCGCCGCACCCAGCGCAACGTCAAGCGCTGGCAAGACGGGGACATGCGTAAGCGCTGGACCGCCGCCGGCCTGCTCGTCGCCGAGCAGCAGTTCCGCAAGGTCATCGGCTACAAGGACCTCGCCAAACTCGTCGCTGCGATCGAAGCCGAACACGCCCGCGCCCGCCACACGAACGCCCCGACACCGGAGGTCGCCGAGCTCGCTACGGTCTGACCCTCACATCCATCGAGGATCGCCCTCGAAGTTCCACGACGATCCGGACAACCTCTCAAGGCGCGTTGCCCATCCGTAATCATGCGCTCAGATAGCGTGCCTGCAAGCCGGTACGCGGGATGGAGCCCGCCAAGCGCTGTGGGAGTCCGTCGATGCCCGGCGTAGATCATCCGCAGCCGCGACAGGGCGGGAGCTCGCTCGTGCCGGAGAACAGGCGGGTGCTGCTGCTGGCCCCATCTGCAGACTGCCCCGGTCTTGTGTGACAGCGCGCCGGGCCTGTCACGACGACGGGCTGCCGCTGACCATGGCTCCAGGACGCGGCCCATATACGGGAGCGCGGAGGTGAATAGCGCGACCGCACGGACCAGACCTGCTTTACAGAGCCCGTCCTAGCGCGACGGCAGGTGGCGTCGCGTTCACGTCGGCGTAGCGCGGCTGCAATGGCCTAATTCGTTCCTCGCAGGTCCGACATGCGACGCAGGAGCAACGCGGTGCCCCCGAGCTTGCCTTAGCCCCGGGGGCATCCGCGTCCGCCCTACGCGATGGTCTTAAGCCCGCGAAGGATCGCGAGCCGTTGCTCGCTGGTGCCCGGGCCTGCGATGCTGACTATGACGTTCCCTCGCACCACAGCCGTCGCTTGGTTAGCGACATCGAACACGCGTTGGCCGTTGACGCTCAGTTGCGGGAGCTCGGTACCAGCCACAAGGAGCGGACGGTGAGAGGCGTTGACTCCTGGCCTCATAACCTCGACCAAATATTCGCCGTCATCACCTTTGGCACGGGCCAGATAGAGCATCTGGAATCCGACACGGCCCCCGTCCTGCATCGGACGAGACGCAGTTGCCGTCGCCTGCACCGCGCGCTGGATCTGGAC
>JACDAH010000409.1 GCA_013695505.1 Chloroflexota bacterium
GGACGCCCATCCGGCCGACGCCCATCCGGCGGGCGCTCGCCCGGCGGTCGCTCGACCGCGCCCGATCGTCCTCGTCGTGATCGACGGGTTCGGGATCGGAGCCGTCCCGGCCGACGACGCGATCGCCGCCGCCGACATGCCGGTCTGGCGCGGCCTCCTGGAGCGGTGGCCGCACAGCACGCTCCGGGCGTCCGAAGATGCGGTGGGCCTGCCGCCCGGCCAGATGGGCAACTCCGAGGTCGGCCACCTCAACCTCGGAGCCGGCCGGCCGGTGCTCCAGGACCTGCCCCGGATCGACGCCGCGATTGCCGATGGCTCGTTCTTCGAGCAGCCGGCCCTCATCGCCGCGTGCGAACGTGCGCGCGGGCCCGAAGGTCGCCTCCACATCGTCGGCCTGGTCGGTCCCGGTGGCGTCCACGCCAACGATCGGCACCTCCTCGCGCTCGTCGGGCTTGCTGCCCGGCACCGTGTCGGCGCCGTCCGGATCCATGCGCTGCTCGACGGCCGCGACACGCCGCCGCGCTCGGCGCTCGGCTTCGTCACCGACCTGGAGGGACGTTTGGAGGGTGTCCATCCCGACGTCCGGATCGCGACGATCGGCGGTCGCTACTACGCCATGGATCGCGACCAGCGCTGGGAACGGATCGAACGGGGCTTCGGCGCGATCGTCCACGGGGTAGGGGAGTCGGCGCCATCGGCACAGGCCGCCATCGAGGCCGCGTACGCCCGGGGCGAGAACGACGAGTTCGTCGCGCCGACGGTGATCGCCGGTGTCGACGGCCGAGTCCGCGACGGCGATGCGCTCGTCCACGTCAACTTCCGGGCCGACCGTGCTCGCCAGCTGATCCACGCCCTCGCCGACGCGGACGACTTCGCATTCTTCGATCGGGATGACCCGTCGCCTCGGCCGCGCGGCCTGCTCGTCGTCACGATGACCGCGTACGAGGCCGGGCTCCCGGTCGAGGTCGCGTTCGGGCCCGAGGAGGTCCGATCCCTGGCCCATGCCGCGAGCGACGCCGGGTGGCGCCAGTTCCACGTCGCCGAAACCGAGAAGTACGCCCACGTGACCTACTTCTTCAACGGCGGCCGCGAGGACGCGCTGCCCGGCGAGGATCGCCGTCTGGTCCCGAGCCCGAAGGTCGCGACCTACGATCTCCAGCCGGAGATGAGCGCGGTCGGCGTAGTCGATGCCCTGGCCGCAGCGGTCGAGGCCGCCGTCTACGACTTGATCGTCGCCAACTTCGCGAATCCCGATATGGTCGGCCATACGGGGGTCTGGCCGGCGACGGTGGCTGCGGTCGAGACGATCGACGCCTGCCTGGTCCGGATCGTGGCCGTCCTCGATGCCCGCGACGCCCTCGATCCCGATGGGCCGGGCACACTCCTCGCGATCACGGCCGACCACGGCAACGCCGATGCGATGCGCGACGCTGCCGGGAACCCCGTCACGTCCCATTCACTGAACCCCGTGCCGCTGCTTCTCGCCGGGCGGTCGGTCGAGGGGCGCAGCCTCCGCGACGGCGTGCTCGCGGACGTCGCTCCGACGCTCCTCGAGCTGGCCGGCGAGCCGCCCTGGGCGGGCATGACGGGCCAGTCGCTGCTGCTGCCGGCCGGCCGATCCGGCCCGGAGGCCGTGCTATCATCCGGCGCTGTTCCCACCGGAGGTCGAACCGAGTGAATGCGCCCCTGGCCGTCGGCCAGATTCTCGTGAGCATCGCCCTGATCGCGGCGATCCTCCTGCAGGCCCGTGGCACGGGGTTGTCCGGCACGTTCGGTGGAGATTCCGCGGTGTACCGCAGCCGGCGCGGCATCGAACGGCGCCTCTGGCAGTTCACGATCGTCCTGCTCTTCCTGTTCGTGACGTTCTCGCTCGCGTCCTACCTCTTCCAGGAGATCTGACCCTCGTCGGGTCCGCCGCGACGCCGGGGGCGTCGCCAGACGGCAACCCGATCATCTGCCGATGAACCGGATCGACCGCGTCATCATCGCCGGACTCGTCCTGATCCTCGCCCTCGCGGCGATGGCGATCGGCGGGCCGGCCCTCAACCCGAAGACACTGCAGCCGTCGCCCAGCGCCGGGCCCGTCGCCGTCCGGCCCGAGCCGTATCGCGAGGGCATCGTGTCGCGCCCGACGAACGTCAGCCCGCTCGCGGCTCGGACCCAGGCCGATCGCGACCTCGTCGCGCTCGTTTTCGAGGGTCTCGTCAGCCGCGGGAGCGATGGCCGACCGAAGCCAGCGCTGGCACGCTCGTGGATTTCCGCCGACAAGGGAGCCATTTGGACGTTCGAGCTGAACCCCGACGCCCGCTGGCAGGACGGCGAGCCGGTGACCGCCGACGACGTCGTGTTCACCGTCGAGACGCTCCAGGACCC
>JACDAH010000414.1 GCA_013695505.1 Chloroflexota bacterium
GGACTGTCCGGCCAGGGACGGCGGCCTTCCAGGCGAGCACCAGCTCGCGCACCGAGCGGGCCGCGGCGACGTCGAGGCCGAGAGTCGGCTCATCGAGAAAGAAGATCCACGGGTCGTTCAGCAGGCCGCGGGCAAAGTTCATCTTCTGGCGCTGGCCGGTCGAGAGCGTGCTGACCCGCTGCTCCCTCTGCTCGTCGAGCCCGACCGCGTCGATCAGCTCGTCGACCCGGTTCCAGCCGTCGCGGCTGGGCAGCCCGTAGAACTGGCTGAACATCCAGAGCTGCTCGCGGACCGTCAGGATCCCGTAGCCGGACTGCTCGCCGCCCGCGACCATGTTCATGATCCGGCGAATCTGCTTGGTCTGGCGCTCGACATCGAAGCCGAAGATGTGGGCGGTCCCCTCGGACGGCAGGAGGAGCGTCGTCAGGATCTTGATCAGGGTCGTCTTGCCGGCGCCGTTGGGACCGAGCAGGCCGAAGAACTCACCCGGCTCGACCTGGAGATCGACGCCATCGAGGGCAACGACGGGCTTCGGCTTGACCTTGTAGATGCGCTTGATCCCACGGACGTCGATCGCCAGCGGCTGGGCGGTCGCGGAACGCGTGGATGTGGTTGTGGGCGTGGGCGAACCGGACACGGTGCTCCCCGGTGGGTTGGGCGGTGGATCGAGGAGTGTATGCCAGGAGGGCCGGTTTGGGAAGGGCGCCATCGTCCAGATGTGAGACGTCCATCGAACACCGCGGTACCTGGCCACGAGCCCCGCGGCAGGTACGACTCCCGTATCAAGTTCTTCGTCACGCTCCGCCTGGGCGAAATGAAGCACGGCCTAGCGTGCCAATGGCCATCCTGGTACGCCACGCGTACCGATGTCGCCGCGGTCTCGGTGGGAGCGCGGTGGGCGTACGCTCCTTGCGATGGAACGCGCAGCGCGATCGAAGCTGACGTCCGCTCGGTCGCCCGTCACCCTCCTGGCCGCGATCTGTCTCGCCGTGGCGGCTTGCGGGGGCTCCGCCCCATCCTCGTCGGTCGCCATGCCGGTCCCGATGCCCTCGTCCGCCACGCCCGGACCGCAGACGCTCGACTGCGATTTCCTGCTTTCGACCGGCGAGGTCGCCAACCTCATCCAGGCACGGGTCGAGTCGGTTCGGGTGTCGTATGGCGGCGGCGCGGGATGTCAGTACCAGACCGACCACGGGCCTGGATACATCACGGCCTTCACACCGGTCCGACCGCCGAGCAGATGTGGTCGGATCGGCCGACGGGGACGCCTGGCCCAACGGGCACGGTCGAGATCAACATCGTCGACGGCAGGCCGGTCGGCCACGTGCCCGGACGCTGGTTGACGGTCCGTGGTCAAGCGTTCGATGCGCTATCGATGGACGCGCGCATCCAGCTCGTGACCCTGCTGGTGTCGCGGCTGTAGCCACGGTTCGCGAGACGCGCGTCAGGAGCAGATGCCGAACTCCTTGGCGCCCGAGTGACGGGCGAGGCGGAGCGCTCTGCCGGTCGGCGGGAGGAAGCGCGCCTCGCTCGGCGAAACGAGCTGGAACAGGCCGGTCGCGCCGTCGAAGTCCACGGAGGTCGACGGCTCGCCGATCGCGTCCCAGAAGCTGCCGTCGATGTCGATCGGGCTGTTGATGCCGCAATGCGGCATGTCGTAGCCGTAGCCCACGCCGACGACGGCTCCCTTCGGTGAGACCGGAAAGAGCGTGACTGTTCCGTCGCCCCGGGCGACGACCGGCTGGGCGGCGACGACCTCGGGCGCTGCCTGGGGAACGGTCGCTCCCCACGGGACGGCCGACGGGTTCGGCACCAGAGCACACGCCGCCGCAAGGACTGCGGCGGCCAGAGAGAGGGCCAACCGAAGGGCTCGGTCGGGTGGCGTGACTCGATCAGCCATCGAGTGCGGCTGCGAACCGGCCCGCAGCACGGGCGTTGTTCACGATCAGGGCCGTGTTTGCGCGAACGGACGCCCCATCGGTGTTCGCGGCGATCCGGGCCAGGAGCC
>JACDAH010000465.1 GCA_013695505.1 Chloroflexota bacterium
TCCAGGCACCGCGGTAGAACGTCCAGCCGGCATAGAACTGAACAGGCGTCGCCAGCGCGAGCTGAAGCCACGGGTTCGTCAGAAACCCCGGCAGGAACGGCGCGACAGTCATCGACGCCAGCCCGAGGAGTAGCGGCGCGGTGAGGATCGCGGCGACGGTCAGCCGCTGTCGGGTATCAGCGAGGTGGCGCTGCTGGAAGCTCGTCTCGGGTGCGGCGGCTTCTCGGTGGGCGGCGTGCGGCTCCGCAGACTCCGTGGCGACGCCCGGCTCGGCGTCGGCGCGGCCGGCCGGCTCGCCATCCACGATGAGTTTGGCCTCGTAGCCCGCGGCCTCGACCGCGGCGATCAACTGATCGACCGTGACATCCGGCCGAGTGACGACCGAGGCGCGCTCGGTGGCGAGGTTGACATTGGCTTCGACGACGCCATCGAGCTTGCGCAGATAACGCTCGATCCGGTTGACGCACGAGGCGCAGGTCATGCCCTCGATGTCGAGGGCCAGGCTGCGCGGTCCGGTGAGCTCGCCTTCCGGAGCTCGGAACGCGATCTCTACTTTCTGCCCGGCCGAGCCGGAAGTCTCGACGCGATCCATCCGAGCCTCGTAGCCCGCCGCCTCGACGGCAGCCCGAAGTCCATCGAGGTTGACGGCGGCGGGGTCGAACCGGACCGACGCCGTCTCGGTCGCCAGGTTGACGTTCGCCTCGGAAACGCCGTCGGTCTTTCGGAGATAGCGCTCGATTCGATTGACGCACGACGCGCAGGTCATGCCCTCGACCGGGAAGCGAACGGCCGTCGGCCCTGGGGTGTTTTCGATGGTCATGCCAGAGCTACATCGATGGAACGTAGCTGGAGTCGAGATACCGCTCCGGGTCCTCGTCGAACTCGAGCTTGCAACCCTTGCCGCAGAAGAAGTAGTCGGCGCCGTTGTAGGTGCTGTGCAGGCCCTTCGGTTCGGCGGTCGCCGGATCGACGGTCATGCCGCAGACGGGATCCACGGCCTGGGTAGCGCCCTCCGGACCGCCGGACTCGTGATTGTGGTCCCCGCGGTCGTGGTGGTCATCATGCTCATCGGCGGGCCCGTGGACGCTCGGTCCGACCAGCCACGCGGCCTCGAGACGCTCGCCCCACGGTGCGTCGAATGCCTGCTGCTCGGGGTGGAAGCCGGGCTTGGCGACCAGCGTGGCGCTCGCCTTCGGGCCAACCGCGAAGTGGTTCCCGCAGCAGCATCCCTCCTCGACGAGCTCAGCGCCGCGAGCGAACTCGACGGACGGCGTGCACCCGCACGGACAGCTGTAGCCGGCACGAATGCCGCTGGGGTTGCTCTCGAGAAGGGTCAGTTCCATGGATCGCCTCGCTGTCGTGATGCCGATACTCCCAGGGAGTATATCACCGGCTCATCGAGACCCTCCCGGCGACCCGGAGTCAGGCGACGCAGCGCTCGCAGCGACGAGCCCGAATGCGGAGTCGCCAGACGAGGGTCGCGGCCAGCAAGGTCAGGGACGCCGCCCCGATGATCGGCTGCAAGGGTGCGAACACATTCAGAACTCCGCTGACGCCGAGGGCCGCGACCACGATCTTGTTGCAGATCGGGCAGCCGATGGCGAGATACGCGGCAACGCCACCAAGGGTCGCGTGGCCGGCGCCCTGCTCGCCCACGTCATGGCCGACGGCGTGTCTGGGCGGTCGAACGTAGCTCGCGATGAGTAGCCCGATGAGCGGCGCCGACAGGAGCCAGACGACGAGGTTTGTCGGCTCCGTTGGCGTCATCCGGATGAAGAACGGGTTTGGGATGACCGCCGTCGGTACACCGAGAATCAGGAAGGCGCCGATGGTGCCCACGATGGCGACCAGCCAGAAGCGCGCGTCAAGCGTCGACTTGAGCGCCTCGATGCTCCCTGGTTTGATCGGGTCCGTCGAGATGCTCGTCAACGTCCTGCCTGAGTACTACTCGAGCGTGCTGATTGATAGCGGAGCTTAGTTCCCGACGTCCCAATCCGTCCACGGGTACGTGCGACGGAGCACGTCGGACGCGAGCTACGGTCCTCCCGTTGACTGTTACTACAGCCAGATAGCAGCTTCACGCGATGACTGACGGGCATCGGGCGTATCTCGAGGCGCGGCTCAAAGAGGCAGAGGAGCGTCTCCTGTTACAAACTCGCGGAACCGTAGCGTGGCGCGATGCCCTCGCCGCTGTGCACCAGATCGAGCGCGTTATCTTCACCTCTGACGAGCTCTCTCCAACGCCCAGCTCCAATCAGCAACGACGGCCCCGGCGGTAACACCCCGGCGAATCGCTTGTCGCGTAACGCTCATCACCGCGAGGACCACCCAACGGGCGGCATCGTCACGCGTCGGTCTGGAGCTTGGATCACCGCTAGGGCCTTACCCGACCTCGACTGTGCAGGCGCCGATCGACCGGTTGATCGTGAACTGTGTCGTCCGTACTGGCTCCGCGGTGAACGTCACCTCGCAGATGTCGGTGGGCGGATCCATCAGAGGACATGCCGCCTCGCACGGCCGCACGTACGTTCGGAGCACGTAATCGCCCGCTGGAAGATCCGTTCGCAGGAGCTCCTGAGCGAGGTGATAGCGGTCGGTCTGCGCAGAGTCGGCGAGTGTCCCGCTGACGTCACGGATCTCGACGAATGCATACGCGCCCTCGATGTAGAGCCCACCGCCGCCGAGCCTGGCCTGGCGGACAACCACCGTCGCAATCTCCTGTTCCGGCGACGCCACTTTCGGTCCTGTTGATTCGACCGCGTGGGGTGACGCCGTCGGAGAGGTTGTCGCCGTGCGACTCGGTGAGGGAGTGGGTGCCGCGCATGCCGCGAGAAGGAGTGCGATCACGAGCCCGAGCCCAACGCGCATGCCAGCTGGACGCGGAATGACGTCACGCGGTTGCGCGGGCGAATTTGTGGCCCCAATCAAGGCGATCGCATCCGATTCAGGGGACCGTCCCAATCGCGACGCTCACGCCCTGCCCACCGCCGGGCGGTTCGCCTACAACGACGATCTGTCGACCGACGACGCCGATCCCATTACGGCTCGAGCCCGGCTGTGCGGGGAACGGCAGGTCGAGGGGCCGCCACTCATTGCCGTCGGAAGATATCCAGATCCGGGCGTCGCCGTCGGGCGGTATCGCGTCCTCCCCGAGATCAATCAGACCAGGTCCCCCGCTATCGAGAAGTCGGTATTCGACAGGGTGCCTGCCGGGAGAAACTGGCTGACTGGAAAGCGGGTCGAATGGCCCGGCGTCGACGTGTGTCACGCGGACGCGTCATGGATGCCAGACGGCAGGCACCTCCTCGTCCTGAGGTTCGACCCCGCACTCGACGAAGAGACCCCGTGGCTCGTAGGCGCCGACGGGACGGGCTGGGTCAGCCTGCCGATTGGAGGGTCTATTGATCTCAACGCCTCGCCCGACGGTCAGCGGATCTCGTTCAAGGGTGCGAACGGCGCGCTGTTCGTACAGGGCATCGACGGGACGGGTCTCGTCCGAGTCTCTCCCGACGTCGACGTCGCCTTCAAGAGCGACTGGGCACCAGATGGCGGACGGCTCGCCTTCAGCGACTACTCCCATCCCGAGCCGGGTCAGCCGGTGAACGTCTGGAC
>JACDAH010000472.1 GCA_013695505.1 Chloroflexota bacterium
GTCCAGACGGTCTGGCTCATCCGGGCCGGGCCGCCTTGCGGGGCGGGCTCGTCAAGGATGCTCGTGACACCGGACCCGTTGGCTCCGTCACGGGGAGTCAGCGGCGACGGCGCGATCGGCGCCCGACCAGGGTCGGCGCTCGGCTTGGCCGCCCGAGCGGTCTTCGCGACCTCGGCGGCGGCCGGGTCCCGGCGCAGCGAAGCGGCTGCGGTCGACCCGAACCAGCGTGCCGAGCCGGTCACGGGCCGGAGGAGCTGCTTGAGCTGGAGGTTGAACGCGAGCATCAGCCCGATCGCAAGGATCGCGACGCACACGACGAACGCGCCGGGCCCGCTCAGCAGCGGCTCCAGGACGCCGGCCAGGAAGCGCCCGATCCGACCGCCGCCCCGATCGGCCCCGAGGGCCGTCACGTGGAGCAGCTCGAACGCGCCGAGGAAGCCGACGAAGGCCAGGGCGATGCCCAGGATCGTTGCCCCCCAGCCGGAGTTCGGGCGTTTGCCGGGTCCCCATTCGATATACCAGCCGGTGCCGAGCAGGAGGAACGGCAGGAGCCAGCGGCCCGTCTCGAACCACGGCGCGAAGGAATCACGCCACCACGTCGTCAGGGCCCCCTCCCCCGGCAGTGCCAGCGCGATGAGGGTCACGGCTCCGAGCAGGAGGAAGAAGATCCCGACGATCGACCGGGCGACCTCCGGCCCGACCGTCGGCAGGGGCAGGGCGGGCAGGGTCGACGTCGACCGCCGCCGTGGCGAGGAGCGGCGCGTCGGCGTCCGGCGCTTCGTCGCCATTCGCTAGACCTCGACCACGACCGGAAAGACCATCGGCCGGCGCTTCGTCTGCTCGTACAGAAAGCGCGAAACGCCGTCCTTGATCTGGCTCTTCAGGAGGGCGATTTCGCTGATGTGGTTGCCCGGGTTGGCGATCGACTTCAGGATCCGTTCGATCGCCTCTTCCATCATCGGGTCCTGCTCGTTCTGGTGAACGAAGCCGCGGGTGATGATCTCGGGCCTGCCGACCACGTTGCCGGTCTGCTTGTCGATCGTGACCACGATCATGAACATCCCGTCGTTGGCGAGCGACTTCCGGTCGCGCAGGACGACCTCGCCGACCTCGCCGACCGACAGCCCGTCGACGTAGACGTAACCGGCCGCGACGGAGGTGCCGCGTCGGGCGACGCCGTCGGTGTCGATCTCAATCGGCTGGCCGTTCTCGATGATGAAGACGTTCTCCGGGGCGACGCCCGTCTCGATCGCGAGGCGGCCGTGCTGGACCTGCATCCGGAACTCGCCGTGGATCGGAATGAAGTACCTGGGCTTCGTCAGCCCGAGCATGAGCTTCAGCTCTTCCTGGCTGGCATGGCCGGACACATGGGCCCGCTTGATCGTGTGGTAGAACACGTTCGCGCCGGCCTTGAACAGGTTGTCGATCGTCCGGCTGACGTACTCCTCGTTGCCCGGGATCGGGCTGGCGCTGACGATGACCGTGTCGCCCGCCTGGATCTCCACGAACCGATGATCGCGGTTGGCCATCCGGGCGAGGCCTGCCATCGGCTCTCCCTGGGCGCCGGTCGTGCAGATCACGAGCTTGTCGGCCGGGATCTCGTTCAGCTTGTCCTTGGCGACGATCGTCGACGGGTCGTAGTTGAGATAGCCGAGGTCGGTCGCGATCCGGAAGTTCTGCTCCATCGAGCGGCCGATGACGACCGTCTTCCGCTTGAACGAGGCCGCAGCATCGAGGACCTGCTGGACGCGGGCGATGTTGCTCGCGAAGGTCGCGACGATGACCCTGCCGTCGAGCGGCTCCATGATCTCCCGGAACGCCTCGCCGACCGTCCGCTCCGACGCGGTGTAGCCCGGGTTCTCGGCGCGGGTCGAGTCGGACAGGAGGCAGACGACGCCTTCCGCGCCGAGCTTGGCGAGGATCGCGAAGTCGGACAGCTTGCCGTCGACCGGGGTGTGGTCGAACTTGAAGTCACCGGTATGAACGACGACCCCGGCCGGGGTCCGGAGGGCGATGCCCATCGCATCGGGGATCGAATGGCCGATCCGGAATGCGACGACGCCGAACGGGCCGATCTGGACCTCGTCGCCCGGCTCGAGCGCGAGGATCGGGTTGTTGTGGAGCTTGTGCTCCTTGATCTTGTTGCCGAGCAGCCCGCGGGCGAGGGTCGAGGCGTACACCGGGACGCCCGGGAACTCGGGCAGGACGTAGGGCAGGGCGCCGACGTGGTCCTCGTGGGCGTGGGTGATCAGAAATGCCTTGACCTTGGCCTTGTTCTCCTTGAGATAGGTGATGTCGGGGATAACCAGGTCGATCCCGAACATCTCCTCGTCGGGGAACATCAGGCCGCAGTCGATGACGACGATGTCGTCGCCGTACTCGAACACGTACATGTTCTTGCCGATCTCGCCGACGCCGCCGAGGGGAATGATCCGGAGCGGAAGGTTTGCAGTAGGCATCAGAAGGTGGCTGTCCTTGCGTTGGGAATGGATGTCAGAAGATGGTGAGATCGGCCGCGGGCTCCGGGTCGGGCGCCGGTTTGGAAGCGGGCTGCTGGCCGGCGGCGGCGGCGCGGCGAGCGCGGGCGTCGAGGAGGACCTGAGGGATGCGAGCGGCGTCCTCGTAGCTCTGGCGCTCGACCTCGGCGCTGCGGAGCGCGGCCGCCGGGTGATACATGGCGAAGACCGTCGCGTCCCGGGCACCGCTCGCCGGGTCGACCGGGCCGGTCGTCCCGTGGGCCTGGCTGATCCGGGCGCCCGGCATGAACCGGCCCATCGAGTGGCGGCCGAGTGTCACGATCAGGGCCGGGTCGAGGGCCTCGAGCTGGCGCTTGAGGTACGGGCCGCAGGCTGCGACCTCATCGGGCTCCGGGTCGCGATTGTCGGGTGGCCGGCACTTCACGACGTTGGTGATGAAGACGTCCTCGCGCCGCCACTCGATCGAACCGAGGAGCTTGGTGAGCAGATCGCCGGCGCGCCCGATGAATGGGCGTCCGAGGCGGTCCTCGTTGAAGCCCGGGCCTTCGCCGATCACGACCACCTCGGTGTCGGGGCTGCCCTCGCCCGGAACCGCGTTCGTCCGGCCCTCAGCCAGCCTGCAGATCGTGCAGACCCTGACCTCCGCCGCAATGGCCTCGAGCGCCGCCCGGCGCTCGGCCGGGGTCACGCCGGGGCCCCGATCGCGATCTCCTCCGCGCGATACGCCTTGGCGCCTCGAGCTGCGGCGTTGCGGACCCAACCGCGAGCGGCGAGGGCCTCGGCGATCTGGACCGCGTTGGTGGCCGCCCCCTTGCGCAAATTGTCGCTGACGACCCAGAACGCAAGACCGCGATTGCCGTCGATCGAGGGATCCTGGCGAACGCGGCCCACGAAGATGTCATCCGATCCGGCGGCCGAGGTGGCCAGCGGATAGGTCGAGGACGCCGGATCGTCCTGGACCACGACCCCGTCCACCGCGGCGAAGAGCTCACGGGCGCGATCAGGCTCGATGGGCGCGCGGGTCTCCACATGGACGGCCTCGGAGTGCGCGACGAACACGGGGACGCGGACCGCCGTGCACGACACCCGCAGCTCCGGCAGGTGGAGGATCTTGCGGCTCTCGCTGACGACCTTCCATTCCTCCTTCGTGTAGCCGTTCGGAAGGAAGACGTCCACCTGGGGCAAGGCGTTGAACGCGATCTGGTGGGGATACACCGACACGTCCTTCGGCTCACCGGTGACATGGGCCCGGATCTGGCCCTCGAGCTCGCGGATCGCCTCGCCACCGGTGCCCGAGACGGCCTGATAGGTGTCCACGATCACGCGCTCCAGGCCGACGGCGTCACGTAGCGCCATGAGCACCGGGACGAGCTGCATCGTCGAGCAGTTCGGGTTGGCGATGATGCCGGAATGGCCCTCGAGATCGCCCGGGTTGACCTGGCTGACGACGAGCGGGATCGCGGGATCCATTCGCCACGCCGACGAGTTGTCGATGACCGTGGCGCCGGCCGCGACGGCAAGGGGGGCGAGGTCGCGAGCTGCGCCGGCTCCGGCCGAGAACAGGGCGAGATCAACACCGGTGAACGAGTCCGCGCTCGCGAGCTGGACCTCGAGGGTCTGGCCCTCGACCGAGACCATCCGACCCGCCGACCGCTCGGAGGCGAGCAGGCGCAACTCGGCAACGGGAAATTTCCGCTCGAGAAGGACCTGGATCATCGTCCGCCCGACGACGCCGGTGGCGCCGACGACCGCGACGGTGAAGGATGGGCGTGTCATGTCGGGCATGGCTCCGCTTTCACTGTCGCTGGCAGGGCACCGCGGGAGTATAGCAGCGGGGTTGTGCGTGGACGACCCGCGACCGAACCACGATGTGGCTGCCTGTGCGCGACTCCGTGTCGTGAACGTCCGCCGGCCAGACGTTCAAAAGGGCCGCCTCGGGGTCGAACCGGGCCGGATCGAGGTAATGGACAAGCGAGGACGGTGACTGACGGATTCGCCCGCGACCGGCCGACGTCGAGTACCCGGGATGGTGAAAGGCGAGTCCCGAGCCGCGTCGCCCGGAATCCGAAGAGCC
>JACDAH010000473.1 GCA_013695505.1 Chloroflexota bacterium
TCTTCGATCCGGGTGTCTCATGATCCGCCCATCGTTTCGGACCAGCCGGCTCGTCGCCGAATCCGCGCTGAAGCGCTTACGCGGCATGTCGCGAAGGCTTCTCCTGATGACTGCGGGGATCGCCTTCGCCGTCATCGCGGTTCCCGTCGCGATCGTCGTCCATCGCAACATCAACCTGCTTGCCGCCTCTTCCTTCGACCGGCCAGTACCCGTCGGGTGGGGTAACCCAGAGCCGCGCGGCGCGTTCGAGCTGATCGGCGACAAGCGTGACTTCTGGGTCCTCGATGGGTCCGGCTGGATCCGCTTGCCCAGTCCGGGAGTGACGCGCCGGGTCCTGATCGACAGCGTGCCCGTGGGAGCACTCGATCTGACGTTAGCCATTCGTCCGGATGTACCGGCCGCGGGCAATGTCTATGTCTACTGCCTCCTGGACGTGACGTCGAACGGGGAGAATCGAGCGAAGATCCGGCTGTCCCCGAGCGGGGCGGTGTATACGGCCATCACCTCGCGCGAGGGAACCGTTGAAAGCGATCTCCTGCCCGAGACGCGCGTCCAAGGCCTCAAATCCGACAGGAGCCTGCTCGTTCGCTGCGGTTCAGACGGCGCGGAATCGCCAATGATCCGGCTGAAGGTCTGGGAGGCGGGCACGGCGGAGCCCCTGGCATGGGCCAGCCAGGCGCCGTCGTCGTACCATGTCGCAGAAGGCGTCGTGAAGGTCGGCCTCCAGGCCTACGCATCGTCCCAGGCGAGCACCCCATTGCGGATCGCGTTCGACGATGTCCTCGTGCACCGTCTCGGAG
The DNA here is from genome assembly GCA_013695505.1 of Chloroflexota bacterium. GTDB lineage: Bacteria > Chloroflexota > Limnocylindria > Limnocylindrales > CSP1-4 > CF-46. Next base: position 801 of record JACDAH010000473.1, read on the forward strand.
ATAGAGTTCCATGATTGGACCTGGCGCGGCGACGAGAGGCGGGCCGCGACGAGGAGGAATGTCGCGCAGTTGATGACCCAGCCACCGCCTCAAGAAGACCGGTCACTCCCTGACTCGGTCGCATGTCCGATTTGCGGGAGCGCATCCGCCTCGTATGCTGTGCAGCCTGGTTTTGGCGCGTGGCATGAATGCCCTGAGTGCGGCCTCGAATTCGTGTGGCCACGATCGCTGCCCCGGGCGCCGACCGAACTGTTCGACGACGCTTATCGTGGCACCGAGCAGGCGTCCGGGTTCGAAGAATTCGCGCATCGGGTGCGCCAGCGCGATGCCCTGATGGCGGATCCGAGCTTATGGTTCTGGAGCCCCGCGTTCGCGGACACGATCAGGATCCTGCATCAGAGAGTCTCCCGGGGCGGCACGGTCTTCGAGATCGGGTGCGGCCTCGGCTTCCTTCTTCATCAGCTCCGGATCGAGGGCTTCGACGCCGTCGCTCTCGATGTGGCCGAGATGGTGGTCGACCTGAATCGGGCCGATGGCTTTCGCGTCTGGCATGGGACGCTCGACACACTCCCCGCCGACTTTGTTCAGCCGGAGGCAGTGGTTGCATTCTTCATGCTCCACCACCTGGAGGACCCTGTGGCGATGCTCCGCGGCGTACGCGAACGCTGGCCAGGCGTTCCGTTGCTCATCGCTCAGTACGGGCCATCGAACGTCACGCGACACACGAATTTGGCTCCCCGCAATCTCAGCCACTGGAACGAGCGGTCGCTGGCCCGGGCTCTTCAGATTGCCGGCTATCACGTCGAGATTCGGAGCTACCCATCAAACGGGACCGAGGGCGGCGAGCTCCAGCGTCTGCGGAGCCGCACCTTCGAGCGACTGGTGTCCCGTCCACGCCTGTATCGCGCCCTGAAACGGATCGTGGATGAGGTCACTCGTGTGATCGCCCGGCCGCTTCGCAAGGCGGACTTCGTTCTCCTCGCCATCGCGACTCCCGAGGAGCACCTGGCCGCGCCAACGTCAGGGGCCCCGGATTCGGTGACACATCCGCCTGGATCGTCGATCCCGACGACGGGATCAAGCGACGCAAGGCTGCCCGCGGTGGCTCGCTGACCAAGGGCCGGGTCGCCAACTCGGGCTGCGAGTCAGGTCAGCTCGGCCCGGAGGCGGCCGTGACGATGACCGACATCGATGGCGTTGTTCTCGTACCTGAGCGTTTCCAGAGCCTACGTCGAGCTGGGCCTCGCCCCGGAGGTATCCGTCGCCCGCGCGGCGATGACGCGGCAGCCGTCGGTCGAGTCGGGCCACGCCAACGTCCAGGCCAGCCAAGCGGCTGGATCAGGCTGCTCCCCGATCTCGGCCTCGACCTACGCCCCGTGGTCGAGCCGGATCTCCACCCTGCGGATCGTCCCGTCGCCCGACCTCTCCTCGTGCGTCGGTCATCGTTCCTCATGGCGAGTCGTCCCCGGCTCACGACGGATCCGTTTCCGGTCCGCGCCGGAGCATGAACCGAAGGGCGGTCGACAAGAGCACCACCGAGATCGAGGCGTGACCAGCGAGGAAGGCCCACCCAACGCCGGCGATCCCGAGGCGCGGAACCAGGGCCCAGCTGAGGCCGAGGATCACGGCAGCCGTTGCGGCCTGCACAACAATAATCCGGGCCGGTGCGACAAAGACTCGGGCGGCCCCCAGGTACAGGATATTGACGCTGTAGGGAATGGTCGACAACGCCAGTAGGCGGAGTACCGGGGCGGCTGGCTCGTAAGCCGAACCGAAGACTCCAAGGAGGATATTGGCGCTGAGCACAAGCCCGATTGCCAATGGCCCGATCACCCGAAGCATGCCGATCAGCATCCGCCGGCCCTGGTGACGGAAGGTCGACGGATCCCGGGCCGTGTCGACGACGAGCGAGACGACCATCTGCGGCGGGATGATCTGAAGAGCGCTGATGATGACCCATGCGACGTAGAACTGAGCCGCCTCCGCGGCGCCGACCTGGTTCACCACGATGGCCGGCAGAAGTGCGACATAGCTCAGGGCGAAGAGTGAGCCAACGTAATCTCCGGCGACGAAGCGGAGGCCCTGACCGATCTTGATGCCCGCCAGTTCGGGATGGGCTCGAACATGGGCGGGCAGAAGGAATCGCCGAATCGCGAAAGAGACGCCGATGACGGCCACGATCATCGGTCCGATCCAGCTGATCGTGATCGCCAGCGCCCGAGCTGCGGAGACGGAGGCCAGAACCAGCACAACGGCAATCTTCGCGACTCCGAACCCGACATTTTCCAGCACCATCACCACGGGCGTGCGGAGGCCGATCAGCGCTCCGTCCTGCAGGGAGAACACCGTCCACAGGGCAGTGGTGGCGATGAATCCGAGCGCTAGCAAGAGATTCTCGCGGATCATTGGGATCACGCCCTGGTCGGCCCAGATGGTGCTACCGCCGAGATACGCGGTCGAGAACAAGATCGCCGCCCCGACCGCGGCAGCGTAGGCGACCTGCAGGAAGCGACCACTCGACCGCCCGCTGACCGGGAGAAAGCGACTGAGGACGGGCCGTAGGTTGAGTTGGGCGATCCCGGCGAGGAAGGTCAGTGAAGAGATGATCGCCGCATTCATGCCCACCTCGGCCGGCGAGTAGACCCGTGCCGCGAGGATCCAGTACATGACTCCGAGGCCGGAGGTGAGCACGGTGTTCGCGAGCAGAATGTAGGCGTTCCGGAACAGGGGATCTCGGAGATGTCCGTACAGCTGCTCCCGACGCGATCCCCGAATCCCGCTGAGTCGGAGCGCCGCTTGTTCGACCTCGAGAGCAGCACCGCGGCTCTCGATCGCAGCCTCAGGTCGTGCGCGAGGAGGCCCGCCGAGGCCGGCGACCGGCTCCGAGTCCCGGCGCGACCGAATCAAGCCGGGTCCAGCTTTTCATCGGCCGTCTCGCCTGCTTCGGCCGTGGCGGCGCCTTCGCGTGGGCGCCCGCCGTCGCGGACCGGCCGAACCTCAAAATCTTCGGCATGCGGGGCGGACGCACCGTTCTCGGGTGGGATCGTGGCACGTCGGGAGGTGTTCAGGGCAACCGCCGGGGATCCGCTCGACGCTGAGTCGCGGGTCGCTGCCGGGCTGGGTGGCGCGTCGGGAGCGGCCGGGAGCAGACCGGAAGATTCGACGGGCCCGGGCACGTTGCGGGCCACAGTTGCCAAGATGACGTCGATGGCCTGGTCGCCACGGCATCGAACGACCTTTGTCAGATGCGGCACCATGGCCCGGCTGAGGGCTGCGCGGTTCGAGCCGCGTCCATCGCCAGAGCGATCGAACCCGCGAATCTCGCCAGCGATCCGAATCAAGTCGCCCGTATGACGGGCATAACTCCGGAACCGGCCGATCCGTCGAAGCCCGCGCTGCGAGCGAGCCTCGCCGATCGCACCTTGGACGAAGCGGCGAATGACCCGCGCCAAGGCCAGGGGCCACGGGACGGCATCGAGCCAGATGATGGCATCGGCTGCCTCCAGGAGTACCTCGGTCCAGTCGAGGTGGACGCCGTCGGTCACCCACCTGGGCTGTGCGGCAATGGCTTTGGCGAGCGCGTGCCGGGACGTGTGTGGGTCGGTTGCACCGGCCGTCTCCCGGGCGATGTCATCGAGGTGATGAACGGGCAGCTCGAGCTCCCGGCCCAGCCGCCGGGCGAGCGTCGACTTGCCGACGCCCGGTCCGCCGATGATGTGAACCCGGCGCAAGCGTTCGCGCGATAGACCGTTGGCCGTTACGGCGTACAACTCGGCAAACGACGTACCGATCGCCTCTGGAGTAAAGCGTGCCACGTCGATTTGTGCGGCTTCCCCGAGGTGAGCTGCGAGCCCGGGTTCCTCAATCAGGCGGCGCATCGCCGCCGCGAGGGCGGGCGCGTCATTCGGCGCCACGAGCAGTCCAGTTACTCCGTCCTCGATCATGTCCACGATGCCCCCGACCGTGGTCCCGATGACCGGTCTGCCGCGGCTCATGGCCTCGCGAACGACCCCAGGCAACGGATCCGGCCAGATCGAGGGCGCCACGCCAAACAGGGCACCGTCCCACGCCGCCATGACCTCCGCGTGGGGAACGTTCTCGAGAACGGTCAGATGGGCCGGGAAAGCCGGCGTATCCGGCCACCGGGTCCCGATCAGGACGAGCGGGGGCGCATTTCCGAGACTCGCATGGGCGGACAGGAGAGGCTCGAGGCCCTTGTGCGGCTGGAGGGCTCCGACAAACAAGATGTACGGCTCGTCAGGTAAACCGGACGCGGCGCGCGTCCCGCCCGTTGCCGAGTCGGGTGGTTCGGCGAGCACCACGTCGGCGATCGTGGTGATCGGCGTCGTCGCAGCCGCTCCAGTCAGGAGGCTGCGTCGCATCGTCATTCCGACAAATCCGCTGACCGCGTGGACAACGCGCGTCCGCCGGGCGAGCCAGCTTCGCAGACCGAGAACGGTCAGCGTTGCTGGAGCACCCTTGCCGACCCCATAGACGCGACTGGCGTGCCCGAGACACTTGGCGAGCCCGGGCCCGCTGCAGATCCGGCCGTCGATCAGCAGATTTCGTGTCGGACAGATGTAACCGTAGTCGCGAACGGACACGATCAATGGAATCGAGCTTCGAACCAGCCCGAGGGCCGCCGAGTAGGCGATCCAACCATGGACCTGCGCGGCATCGGGACGGATCTTCCTGACGAGGCGGCGAATCGCCCATGCGACGAGGGGATCGGGCAGGGGCGGATGGTAACGACGATCCGACTGGCTCGCGATCCCGGGCAATGCGGTGAACAGGCCTCGGAACCGATGGATCCGGATGGGGCCGTCCGAACTCTCCGCGGCGAGATTCGTCTGGGCAACCGTCGCGACATGGACCTCGTCTCCGCGCGCCACCAAGGCGCGGGCCAGCGCCTGGACCTGGAGTTCGACACCGCCGACATGAGGCGGGTAGAAGTCGGCGATGAGGAGGATCCGCAACGTCAGCTCCCCGGCTTGGTGATCTTGACGCTTCGGAATGGCCGTTCGTCACCCGACCGATAGAGGTTTGCCACGACCTCCGATCCGCTCGTCACCGGGATTGCCTTCTCCCATTGTTTGCCCGCCTCAATCACCACCCTCTCGTCGGCAACGCTCCTCCCGTCGCTGGTGACGGTGACACGCCACTCGACTGTGACGTCGCTGTCGTCGGCGGCGCCGACAGTCACCTGGCCGGCGCCCGGGATCAGCCACAGCTGAACGACGGACTCGATTTCCGCTTGGTCCGCGCTCCAGCGCGCGAGCCCGAACGCTCCGGAAAGGATCACGACTCCAAGCGCTGCGACCGCCAGACTGGCCGGGGCGACGGTCAGCGGCGGCAGGCTGAATGATGCGCGCCCGCGACTCGTTCGGATCAGACCCCCGATGACCACCAGCCCGAGGACGATTCCCGTGCCGCGGACGCCGATCGGCGTCTGATCGAGGAGGACGCCGACGACGACAACGATCGACATGCCGACACCCACGGCAATGGCGGGGCCGAGTTGCAGCTCCCCTGAACGATCCGGAAGGTTGCGGACGATCAGTAGCCCGCCGAGGCCGGCGACCACGGCGAAGACGGCGGCATCGACCAATAGTGGCAAGGCGCCGCTGGCCAGAAGGACGATGACAGAGATCACCGCCAGGCCGAGCAGCGTGAGCGCCGATTTCCTCATGACGACGGCCCAGCGTCACCCGAAATCGCCCGGACGTCGTAGATCCTGAGATTGCCCGAATCGAACACGATGTCGACACCGGGCACGTGCTCGAACTTCGTCAGGCCATCATAGGTGAGGCCGCCTGCGGCAGCCACTTTGCCGGGTTCACCGTTCTCGAAGTACACGCGGGTCAGCGGGCGGACGCTCGGGAGGCGCAGATCTACGATCAGATAATCGATTCGGCCCGCCCGCAGGATGGCCCGGTCCGTAGGCGAGAACGTGGACGTGTAGAAGAGGCTCCACGTCTTGATCTGATCGGCGAACTCGGTGACCGGCGTCTGCCGCCCGTACGCTCCCATGAGGATGCGGTTGATCCGGTCCGTGACGATCCGGTTGCTCGTCCCCAGGTGCTGCAGGCTCCACTTCGCTGCAGCCACGCCCTCCGCCTCGATCGACCGCGTGTCGGCCGACGGCAGATACGGACCGGGCAGCCGAGCCCAACGCGGCGTGCCGATGATCACTCCCCCGACGAAGATCACGGTCAGGACGGGAACGGCGATCCGGCCACGCAGGCGCTGCCGGACGCTGGCCAGGGCAGCCGACGGGAGACGCAGCGGCGCTCCGACGGCAAGGGCGACGACGAACGCGACTCCCAGGAAGACGAACTCGGGCGTCCGGGACGATTCCTCGGATCCCCGAGCCGTCAGCCGGAGCGCCAGGGTGGCCGGGTAGGTCGACGCGATGATCCCGAGCGTAACCGCGAGCGGATGGTCGCGAAGGTGGCGGAATCCGTGCCACAGGCCGATCGGGAGCGCGACCAGGATAAGCAGGACACCGGCGACGCCGACGAGCCGCTCGACAACCGGCGCGACGTCGCCGGCGGACGAGGTGAATAACGGGCGCGCGGCGGATTGACCAATCAGGAAACGAAAGAACTCGAGCGCGTCGACGACCCGCGGTCCCAGGTACAACAGCGTCTCTGAAGCCACAAGACCGATCCAGACGAGGACACCCACGATCGTGATCGCAAGGGAGGAGAGGGGCGTTCCGTCGGCTTTCCGGCGCCAGCCCGGAATCATCTGGACGACGGTCCAGATGCCGAGAATTCCGATGAGGACGTAGGCGGTGATGTGATGTGTTGCGATTGTCGCGCCGATCACGACGATCGTCGTGAGCAGCCCGAGACGAGAAGAGGAGATGCCAGCGGCGGTGAGCACGAGTGCGACGACCGCCAGCGTGAGGGCAAGCGTCTCATAGCTGAACTGCGCGTCGAACAAGAGAAAGTTGGGATTCGCGGCGTAGACGAGGACACCGATCCCGGCCAGCCGGCTGTCACCGGACGCGTGCTCGAAGAGGAAAAACAGTGCGCCCATGAGGACGAGGCGGGCGCTGCCTGCGACGACGACCCCTGCCAGAAACACATCGCCGCCTGTAATGCCGGCGACGACGTTGGTCACGATCTCCAGGCCGGGATAGAGCGGACTGACGAGGAGGAGGGGATTGCGTTCGAAAAGCCGACCGCTTGTCGCGATGTCCCCGATCGTTCGGACGTGGAGGATCTCGTCGTGGAACGTGAACTGGTTCGGGCTGTGGAAGAGCTTCACCAGGTAGAGCGCGCCACCGAGCATGGTGACAACCGCCACGCGCTCTGATCGGCTGGCTTCCCGGCCGATCAGGATGCGCCCGCTCCAAAGGACCATCGCCCCGATCCCGAGCCAGAAGACGGCGTCCGAAAGTCCAAATGCGAGCCGACTCAGGGCGTCGCCCACGACCACGAGGAGCAGGCCGACGGCATAGACGAGGAACGTGACGGCAACGACCGAAGCTGAACCCGTCGTCGGTTTCCCGGCCATGCCGGAGATCCAGGCGCCGATCACGGCGCCGATCTCGAAATGCCTGGCGCCCGAGGCTCGAGGATCTTTCGGTACAGGTCCAGAGTTTTCTCCACCATCGTCTCCAAGCTCGGCGGCGTCCACGCCGCCCCACCGACAGATCCACCTGCCCGGCTGATCGCCATGAGGCGCTCTGCGATGATCGACGGCGTCGAGTCAGGTTCGACGGTCACGACGCGCTCGGCCGGGATCGAGCGGGCCACCTCCCGGTGCGCAGGAATCGCGCTCAGGACCACGCTTGCCCCTGCGGCCGCACTCTCCAGGGCGGTCAGGCCAAACGCTTCGTGGCGCGACAGGCTGACGAAGACCGAGGCGGTCCGATACCAGCGGCGGAGATCGGCATCGCTGACCCATCCAACGAAGCGGCATCGGTCGCCGAGGCCGAGCCGGCGCGACAGGGCTTCCAGATCCGTCCGAGCGGGTCCGTCTCCGGTTACCACGAGGCGCCACGTTGTCGGAAGCTCAACCAGCGTGGCGATGACGCGATCCACCTGCTTGTAGGGCTCGAGCCGTCCGCCCGTGACGATCAGGTCGCCCTGTTCCTCGGCGAAGGAGTCCGCGGCCTGGATCGCCGCAACATCCACTCCATGAGGGATGACGGTCGTGGGCAATGATGCCCCGAAGTCGGCACGGAGAAGAGCTTCCTCGACGCTCGAGACGGCGATGACCTTGCGCGCTTGGCGCAACATCCAGCCGCCGAGCGGGCGGTACGGCCGGTGCAGCCAAGCTCGGCCGCGTGTGTGTCCGGTGCCGTGGTAATGGGGAGTGATGACGAGCGGCCGTCGAGCGAGCCGCGCGGCGATTGCGGCCGACACGGCGATCGGCGTGTGATACGAGTGGCCGTGAATGACATCGTAGCCGTCGGCGTGACCGATCAGCCATCGGCCGAGCGCCGGCGACACGTAGAACGTCGCGTTTCCACGCAAGGTCGGAAAGCGCAGGATGTCGAAGCCACCATGACGATCCCGGCGTGGCAGCCGGCCGGTCGGGTCCGTCACGGCGAGCGTCACCTCGACCGATCGCTCAGCGAGTCCTGCCGCGAGGTCCTCGAGATGCCGTTCGATCCCGCCCGTCGCAGGCCAGCCACGCGGTGCCACCAGCAGCACGCGGAGGGGCAGCGTCATCGGCCGGATCCACCCGTGGGAGGGTCGGGCTCGGACGCCGGCTGGGCCATTCCGGGCCGTGCCGTCGCGGCATGCCGGTCCTCGTCGCCGGCAGGACCGGCACTGCCAGCTAGCTGGTCCAGGATCTGTTCGTAGGCGATCGCGGTCTCCGCCCACGAACGAGGGTGCTCGTACCGCGCGACTGTTCGGATTGCATCGCCGAGCATGACCGCCGTAAGAGCTGGGACGTCTGCGGGCTCGACCAGGAACAGTCCGCCATAGCCCTCGCCGGCCTCTGCATTGCCTCCGACATTCGTCATCACGACCGGCAAGCCGTAGCCCATCGCGACATGCAGCGGTCCGCTGAGCGACGAGCGCCGATAGGGCAACACAACGACATCCGCCCCGCGCAGATGGGCGTCAAGCTCCGCATCATGGACATACCGGTTCACGAACGTAATCCGATCGGCGTATCGGCTCGCCGCGATCCTTTCCCCGGGCAGATGCCACCCTTCCCACGTCTCGCCAACGACCGTGAGCCAGTAGTCCTCGATGCGGTCGGGCGGGATCGCATCGAATGCCGCAACGAGATCCTCCAGGCCCTTGTACGGGCGAATGATCCCGAAGAACAGGAAGTTTGTGGCGCCGGCCGGCGCCGAGCGCAATGCCGCCAGCGGGGCATCGCCGGCCGTCGTTCGGTAGTGATCGTGGGGGCCATGCGGCAGGATTGCCAAGGGCCGGCGAATGCCGACGCGATAGCGGCTCCGCACCAGGACGGCGTCGTGGGATGAATGAACCGCGAAACCGGTCGCCAGACCGATCACCGCGGGCGCCACGACGCCGACATACCAGCGCGCCAACGCCATGCGTGCCTCGCCCGTGTCGATCACCTCGTGGAACTCGATGATCACTTGCTTCCCGGTTAATCGGCCGAACAGGGCGAGGACCAGGTACGAATGAAGCACGGTCCCCGTCCACCATTGGAGGATGAGCACCTCTGGGCGACGGCGAAGCAGGAAGAAGATGCCACGCAGCATGCTCGGGAACCAGAACCAGTCGATGCCGTCGAACCGGGCCACGCCCGGCTCCACACCCAGCTCGGTCAGGTCGCTGCCGACCCGGGCGCGCCCCGGGTAGAACCGTGCTGGCAGCAATGCCCGCATGGTCACGATCGACACATCATGTCCGCGTGTAAGGAAGGCATTGGCTAGACGGACCGCGTAGATGCTGATCCCACTCAGGAACCGTGTTCCGGAGCCCACGACCACGATTCGTCGTCGACGGGGATCTGCGTTCATCGCGACCCCTGTCTCGGCGCCTTGCTGCGGCCGGCCGCGGTCGTGGGTCGGGCGGGTGCCGCCCCTGGCACTCGATTGACCGTCGGCCCATCAGGCAGTTGCCCGGCCTCTGCGTCATCGAGCGCTCCCGACCCCACGAGGGATGGGAGAGACTCGAAGGCGGCCGCGACCGGCCATCCGGCGGCGGTCGCCGCCGCGCTGATCGCGCGATGGTCCGGTCCGACGACGAAGGCACGGATACCGAGCCGTTCCGCCGCCTCGACATCGGCGAGGCTGTCGCCGATCATGACCGAGTCGGCCAGGTCAAGGGCGGGACAGCGGTCAAGAATGCGCATGAACATTCCCACGCCTGGTTTGCGGCAATCGCAGATGTCGAGGTCGTGCGGGCAGACTTCGATCCCCCCAAGGGTCACCCCGGCCGCGCCCAGCGCCTGTGTCATCCTGGCGGAGATGTCGTCGAAGGCGGCGGCTGTTGTGCGACCCAGTGCGATGCCGCGCTGATTCGTCACGACGAACATGGGCCGGCGGGTTCGTGCCGCCAGGCTGGCGAGCGCCTCGACCACTCCTGGCAGGAACCTGAACCCGGACCAGGCTGTGACGTAAGCGCCCTCTGGAGGCTTGCGGTTGAGCACGCCGTCGCGATCGAGGAAGATGGCTCCGCTCATTCGGGCCGGCGGTAGAGCGATGCCTCTACGATCTCGGACCAGACATGGCCCAGGAGAATGTGCGATTCCTGAATGCGTGGAGTCTCGTCCGAAGGGACGCGAACGCAAACATCCGCAATCTCGCCTGCACGCCCTCCGTTCCTGCCGGTCAGCGCGACGGTGACAAGCCCCCTGTCGCGCGCGGCTTCCAGGCCCCGGACGACGTTGAGGGAGCTTCCGGACGTGGTCATCCCGATTGCGACATCGCCTGGGCGACCAAGCGCTTCAACCTGGCGCGCGAAGACGATTTCAAACGACATGTCGTTGCCGATCGCCGTCAATGCGCTGGTGTCAGTGGTCAAGGCGATCGCCGCCATCGCGGGTCGATCGAAGTTGTAGCGACCGACGAGCTCGGCGGCGATGTGCTGGGAGTCTGCTGCGCTTCCGCCGTTGCCGAAAATGAGCAGCTTGTTGCCCGCGGCGAGCGCGGTGATGAGGATCCCTGCGACCGCGACGGCGTCGTCGAGCCTGGCCACCAGTTCCCGCTTGACGTCGGCGCTGGTGAGGATCCGCGCTCGGAGGGTCGCTTCGGCAGCTGCCGCGTCGAACGGCTGAAGCTGGGTCACGGGACCCGCCAAGTCTGGAGTCCAAGCGGCTCGAGAGCGATTTCGTGGATCTCGCACCCGGCGGTTCGCATTGCCTCCCGGATCAGATGCTTTCGATCAAATGGACAGTACAGGAGCATGAATCCACCTCCCCCGGCGCCCGTGATCTTGCCGCCCGTCGCGCCATGGCTGCGCGCGATCGAATACAGGTCATCGAGCTCGGTCGAAGAGATCTTCGGCGACATCCGCTTTTTCTGTTGCCACTCCTCGTGGAGCAACCCGCCGAGCTCGTCGAGATGGCCGCTGAGGATCGCGCTCTTCATCTCGACGGCCAGGTGCTTCAGCTCGCGCAGGGCGGCCATGGTGTCGACATCCTGCCGCTCGTAGCGGGCCACCTGGTCCGCAATGATGTTGGACGACAGCCGGAGCTTGCCGGTATGCACGAGCAGAAGGTTGTACTCGAGCTCGTTCAGCGTGTCGGGATGGACCTTCAGGCCGTTGACGATGACGCGGTCCGCCAGGAACTCGATGTAGTTGAACCCGCCGAATGCCGCGGCGTACTGGTCTTGAAGTCCGCCTTGGATCGCGAGGTCGACTCGTTCGATGGTGCACGCCAATTCCGCAATCTGGTAGTCGGTCAATGACAGCCGCCGGAACTCCTGGAGAAGCCCGACGAGGGTCACGATCATCGCCGAGGAGGAGCCGAGACCCGAGCCCGGGGGGGCGTCCGAGTGCAGGAACAGATCGAACCCCTGGCTGTCGGGGCCGATGAGCTGCTTGATCGCTGCCTTGGCCAGGTCCAGCTGGCCGTCAAGAACCAGATCGCGATGCGAGCTGTACTCGAGCGAGATGCCGAAATCGAGCGAATCGATCCGGATCTGGCGATCGGGCCTGGGCCGGAGCGTCCCCCAGGCGTAGCTCTTGATCGTTGTGCTGAGAACGGCGCCGCCCTCCATCGCCGGGAATGGTGGAACGTCCGTGCCGCCGCCGGCAAAGCTGACCCGGAGTGGAGCCTTTGCCCGGATCAGCATTCGCGTGGTACGGACGGAGCGACGACCATCGCCGCAGGTGGCTCGTCTCGGATCCGGAGGTAATCCTCTGGGATTCCGATGTCGACGAAGAATCCCTCGTAGGTCCGGGCAATGACCGTTCGATTCGCGTCGCGGATCAGCGTTGGAAAGAGGTCACGCTCGAGCGATGCCGGGCCGATGGCCGGCAGCTCGCCGAGGGTGTCGGCTCGGAGGGCGTAGACGCCACCGTTGACGAAGCCGGCACCCTTGCCCGTCTTCTCGCGAAAGGCGATGACGCGCGCCCCTTCAACGACCACCGTCCCGAACCGACCGGTGTCATCGACCCGTCGAAGGGCGATGGCGGCGTCGGCCGACGCCGCTCGCCGAGCCGCTACGAGGTCCACGAGGGGAACGTCGAAGAACGAGTCGCCGTTCAGAACGAGGATCTCCTCGTCGGATGGCCCAGTTGTCGCTGCGGCGTCGCGGATTGCGCCGCCGGTCCCGAGTGGCTGGGCCTCGGACACGATCCGAAGGCTGATGCCCCAGCGCTCGCCTGAACCGACGGTACGCGCGACCTGTTCGCCGCCGTAGCCCGTGCAGAGAACCATCCTCGAGACGCCCTGGCGGACCAGATTGTCGATCAGGTATTCGAGGAATGGTCGCCCGCCGATCTCGGCGAGCGGTTTCGGACGATCTCCGACCACGGCGCGCAGACGGAGGCCGAGGCCACCGACCAGAACATATGCGGGCGGCAGGTTGATCGTCATGGTGGGTCGGCGCGGTCCGGGGATAGAGCGCCAGCGCAAAGCGCGGGGCCTCTGGCCGGACGCCAGGACTCTCCGTATAGGGCTGATTGGGCGTGCACGGCAGCGCGGAGGCGTGCGTGGATGATGCTGCGTCGAGTCACTGTTGATCGGCAGAGAAGCCGGGGCGGTCATTATCGGATGGTCGAGGTCGGAAGTATCAGCGTCGGGCAGACAGCGGTGCCGACCGTCAACGAAACCAGGAATTCGCCGCCCACAAGTGTACCCCGTGAGATTGCAAACTACGGCGAACTCACCATTGCCAACCCGCGCGAGTACCGGCGTCGAAGGACTATCTGGTGACTGGCCGCACGAGTGGTCGCCTGCGAGTGTTGGAGTAAGGCAACTCGCCAGCCGCCACGACCCTCACGGTGCGATCGCGGCGGGCGGCTACGGGCACTGCTGCTGTTGTCGGGCCGGAATGGTCCCTTCGGCCGATCTCCATCTCGCCGCCATCGCTCAGCGCAGGAGTCGTCTGTCGTGAGAAACATCCGCATCATCTCTTCCGAGGATCGTCGCATCCTCGAGCGCCAGGCGGTCGCATCCAGATCCGCACTCCCGCGGCGCGCGCACGCGGTGGACTGGCTGGCGACTTTGCCGATCGTCCTTCTCCTGCCGATCATTCTGATGTCGGCCGGAACGATGTTTGCAGGTAGCTGGACGAAGGACTCGCAAGCCAACACGTCGAGCGCCTCGGCTCCGCAGCTCAGCGCGTCGCCATCGTCCGTCGCGCCGGGGGCATCGATCAAAGTATCGGGCCTCCGCTTCAAATCGAAAACGGCCGGCGTCCTCACCCTCGGCACCGATCGGGCGCACGCCGTACCGTACGCGGCCAACAATCGCGGCTCCTTCACCGTGCTCGTCAAGGTGCCGACCGAGGCGGCGCGGGGAAGCCTCGCGATTGCGGCCATTCCTGTGATCGGCGGCATCGACCAGCCCGCGGCCGCGGCGACGGTTGTGAACGTGACCGCCGTTGCAC
>JACDAH010000482.1 GCA_013695505.1 Chloroflexota bacterium
GTGATCGACTCGACCCAGGCGGGCGGCAACGTGTCCTCGATCCTGCCCGATCACGACATCCCGATCGTCGCGACGCTCGAGGAGGCGCTCGCTCGCGACCCGCGCCCGGACACCCTCCTGATCGGGATCGCCCCGACGGGCGGGCGCCTGCCCGAGAGTTGGCGGACGACGATCCTGGCCGCGATCCGGGCCGGCCTCGACGTCCACTCCGGACTTCATACCTTTCTGGGCGACGATCCGGAGTTCGCCGCGGCCGCTCGCGAGGCCGGGACGGCGATCGTCGACTACCGCCGGCCGCCCGACCGCCACGAGACGTCCGTCGGGCGCAGGCACGGGGCGGGCAAGCGGGTGATCCTGACGGTCGGGACGGACTGCGCGATCGGCAAGATGTCGGTGGCCCTGGAACTCCGCGCGGCTGCCCGGACCGCCGGGCGATCGACCGCGTTCGTGCCGACCGGCCAGACCGGGATGATGATCGAAGGCTGGGGCGCCGCCGTGGACCGCCTGATCAGCGACTTCGCCCAGGGCACGGTCGAGTGGCTGGTCGAGGAAGGCGAGCGCCGCGGCGACTGGGTGATCGTCGAAGGCCAGGGCTCGCTCGACCACCCGGCGTACTCGTCGGTGACGCTGGCCCTGATTCACGGCGCGACACCGCAGGCGATGATCCTTGTCCACAAGGCCGGCCAGACCGAGCATGATTTCGACCACCTGCCGGACGCGTCGTTCCCGATCGCGGACCTCCGCCCGTTCATCGACCTTCACGAGCGAGTCGCGGGCCTCGTGGCGCCGTCGAAGGTGGTGGCGATCGCATTGAACACATCGGGAATCGGGAGCCCGGACGACGCGCGACGCGAGATCGCTCGTGTTGCGGGAGAAACCGGGCTGCCGGTGGACGACCCGGTCCGATTCGGGGCCGGACCGCTCTGGACGGAGGTCGAGGCGGCCGTCGATGCGCTGCCCTGGGTGGCGAGCGGGCGGTAGATGGCCCTCCACCTGACCCACGAAGTCCTCCGCCTGTCCCTCCGCGACCCGTTCCGGATCGCCCGCTCCGATCACGATGCCGGCCACGCGGTCACCACCGTCGTCGTCGAGCTGCGGGACGATCGGTTTCCGGACGTGGTCGGGATCGGTGAAGGCTATCCGGACCGCTTCTACGGCGACACGGTCGACACGATGGCCGCGGTGTTCCCGCTCCTCCTCGCCGCCGTCGGGGAGCCCGACCCGACGCCGGCCGGGCTCGTGGCGGCCGGCGCGCGGTTGACGTCTGCGATCGCCCATCACGGCGGCGCGAAGTGCGCAATCGACATCGCCCTTCACGACCTCGTTGGCAAGGTCACCGGGCGCTCGATCACGGACCTGCTCGACCTGCCGGGGCCGATCCCGCCAACCGACTTCACGCTCGGCCTCGACGAGCCGGCGATCGTTGCCGAGCGGGCGATCCGGGCGTCGAGGTTTCCGGCCCTGAAGATCAAGTGCGGCGGCCCGTCGGACCTCGCAACCCTCGAGGCGGTGCGGGCGATCTATGCCGGCCCGCTCCGTATCGACGCCAACACGGGCTGGCAGCCCGACGTCGCGGTCGCCCTGCTGCCCGAGCTCGAGCGGCTCGGCGTCGAGCTGATCGAGCAGCCGTTCCCGGCTCGCCGGCTCGACCAGCTCCGTTGGCTCCAGGAGCGCTCGTCCCTGCCGATCGTCGCGGACGAGAGCGCGGTCACGATCGACGACCTCGACGACTTGGTCGGCGTCGTCAAGGGAGTCAACGTCAAGCTTGCCAAGTGCGGCGGCGTCGGCCCTGCACGAGCGATGCTCGCTCGCGCCCGCGAGCTCGGATTCAGGACCTTCCTCGGCTGCATGGAGGAGACATCGGTCGCGATCGCCGCCTCGGCCGCCGTGGCCTCGCTGGCCGACTGGGTCGACCTCGACGGCAACCTCCTTCTGGCCGACGACCCGTTCACCGGCCTCGAGCTCGGTGACGACTGCCGCTGGCGGCTAGCGGACGCGCCGGGGCTGGGGGTCGCCCGCCGAGCCGGCTGAGGCCGAACCGGAGATCTGCCGGCGGCCGAGAGGGGATCGGACGGGCGTTCGCCGAACGCCCGTTCCATGTGGACAAGTTGGTGGACGAGATGGTGGACAAACCCCTTCTCCGGGCCGACCGGGAGGCCTACTATCGACGTCCATCGCGTCGCCGACGGTCCTCCGGGAGGGACGGGCCGTGGCCGATGGGTCCCCACGGGACGTCCGAGCCGACCAAGTCCGTCGGTCGCCGGGCGTGATCGACCGTGGATTCGCGCGCGCTGAACAGGGACTGGAGGGTCAGCCATCGATGGATCGAACGAACGTTGGCGAACGTGCGTTTGCCGCCCCACCCGCCGCGGAGACCGAGGCCATCGAATTTGTCCGGTTCTGCCATCGCCGCCGGCGCGTCGGCTGGCCGGAGCTGTATGACGAGATGTGCGCCGTCGCGGGTCGTGGGCTGTACCACGGGTACGGCTCGGAGGAGTTGGCGTCGATCGGGATCGGGTTCGGGCTCTTCCAGATGCCGGCCCTCGCCGTGATCGTCGCCCAGGTTGTCGCCGAGGACGTCGAGCGGCGTCGTCGGAGCGCCGAGGCCCTGCGGGCCACGCTTGCCGCCGAGGCTCTGCGGGCCACGCTTGCCGCCGAGGTTCCGGCCCTGGTCGCCGTGGCAGGTCCCGGGCTCGCGACGGAGGATGCCGTGCCACGCGTGCGGTCGGTCGGGTCGGAGCCGATTGATGTCGGCGCATCGGACGCTCGAGCGCTCAGGATCGCGGTCGCGGCTGGAGCTTAGAGCGCCTGGACGAGCGATTGTCGCGATCGACGATGGAGAGCCCCCACC
>JACDAH010000538.1 GCA_013695505.1 Chloroflexota bacterium
CGCGCGTCTGCTATGCGGCGATCAGAAGCCGTACTTCGCCTTGTTGGCCACCAGCTGCTTGCTGATGTTCGTGGCGGCCTCGTCGAGGGCGGCCTTGGCGTCCTTCTTGCCGGTGACCGTGGCGACCGCTGCCTGACCCGCACCCTGCGGGCCGAAGAGCGCATCGCCGGCGGCCGGGATGGGCGGGAAGAACCGCGCGTCCGGCTGCTGCTCCGCGATGGCCGAGACGCCCGGCAGCGCCTTGAACTCGGCGGAGTTGCGAACTGACTGCCGGGCGGGGATCTGGCCGGCCTTCGCCCACTCGAGCGAGTGCTCCGAGATCCAGGCGATGAAGTACTCCGATCCCTGCTTCTCCTCGGCCGACATCTCGCGTGTCGTGATGCCCATGTGATGTGAGCCTGACCAGACGCCCTTCCCGAAGAGCTGGGGGACCGGTCCGGCGCCGAAATCGGCCTTCAGCGCGTCGGCGTAGCCATTGGTCTCCCAGATTCCCGAGAAGACCATGCCGTTCTTGCCCTGTTTGAAGGCAGCGATCTCTGCGTCGCTCTCCGTGCCTTTGGGCGAGATGCCCTGGTCGACCAGGCTCTTCCAGAAGTTGGAGGAGTCGATCCCAGCCTGGCTGTTGATCAGCGACTGGCTGTAGTCAGCGTTCGTCCACTCGCCGCCGAGCTGGTAGAAGGTCGTCGCCCACTCGATGCCGAGCAGGAAGTTCGCGCCGCCGCCGCCCTGGACGACCATGAAGCCCGGGACACCGGCCTTGTCCGTGATCGCCTTCGCGGCGGCCACGAACTCGTCCTTGTTCGTGGGCGGCTTCTCGGGATCCAGGCCCGCTTTCGTGAACAGGGCCTTGTTCCAGTAGAAGCTCATCGTGTGCGTGTCAAGAGGGACGCCGTACCGCTTGTCCTTGTACAGGCCGTTCTTCCAGACGTCCGCGGTGAAGTCCTTGTCGCTGAGCCCGAGGGCGGTGATCAGATCATCGATCGGGCTGAAGATCCCGTCGGCGGCGTTCTGGGGGATCGCATCGAGGTGGACGATCGAGACCTGGGGCAGCTTCTTGGCCGCCTTGGCCGCGTGAAGCGACGCGTACAGGTCCTTCTGGGTCGAGAACTTGACCTTGACGTTCGGCGTCTCGGCGTTGAATTGATCCACGATCTTCTTGAGGAATGGTCCGTCGCCGCCCGTGAACGGATTCCAGAAGTCGAGGTTGACGGCCGTCGCGGGTGGCTGGATCGCCAACCCGCCGCTGCCGCCGGCAGCAGCGCTGCCGCCCGGAGCGATGCTGCCGCCGGCCGGGGGTGCCTTCGCCTTGCCGCCGCCGCACGCGGCGATGATTGGTGACAGTGCGGCCATGCCGGCCCCGATGCCCGCCAGCTTCAACAGGTCGCGCCGACTGACGGATCGCGTCGCCATCTCCACCGCGGCGTCGAGACGATCGGTACTCTCGTCGATTGCCACTGTGCTCCTCCTCACCCTGACCACCCGCGGGCGACCGAATCTTTTCGCTTGCGGGGTTTGCTAGAGTGTTCCAGCAGAAAGTAGCACGGATCGTCAAGCGCCTTTCTGCCCGTCCAGACCCGTCACGGACGCGTACGATGAGCGACGACATGCAAGAGGTGGATCGCGCCCCGGATGGCACCGGCGAGCCGTCGTTCCACCGAATCCTTCCGACCGGCAAGGCGCTCATGATCGACGCCCGGTCACCGGACGGCGAGACCATCGCGCTCCTGAAGGCGCTCGCCAACGAGACGCGGATGGCGATGCTGGAATACCTCGGTGACCGGGTCGTCGCGCTCACCCAGATCGCCCAGGAACTGGACCTCCCACCCTCGACGACCGCCATGCACATCGGAATCCTCGAGCGGGCCGGGCTCCTCCACACGGACCTCCAGCCGGCAAGCCGCGGGCTCCAGAAGGTCTGCTCGCGAACGTACGACGAGCTTGTCATCGACCTTCCCCGGGGGACGCACCATAGCCGGGAGCGGGTCGAGATCAGCATGCCGGTCGGCGCGTACACGTCGTTCGACGTCGATCCCACCTGCGGCCTCGCCACCTCGAGCGGGCTTGTCGGATATCTCGACGATCGCAACGCCTTCTATGAGCCGGACCGGATCAACGCCCAGCTGCTGTGGTTCCGGTCGGGATTCGTCGAGTACGTCTTCCCCGACCGGGTCCCACCCGGAGCGCGCGTCGTGTCGGCCCAACTCACGGCCGAGGTGTCGAGCGAAGCCCCGCTCCACGACCTCGATTGGCCGAGCGACGTCAGCGTCTGGATGAATGGCGTCCGCCTTGGAGACTGGACCTGCCCGGCCGACTACGGCGGCTCGCGAGGCCGCCTCACGCCGCGCTGGTGGGAAGACAACAACTCGCAGTTCGGGGTCCTGAAGCGTTGGCACGTCAAGAACGACGGGACCGCGATCGACGGCGTCCCGCTGTCGGGCGTCACGATCGACGACCTCCATCTAGCGCCTCGCCAACCGATCGCCGTCCGCATCGGCGTCCGCCGCGATGCAGCCAACGTCGGAGGCCTGAACCTCTTCGGCCGGCGTTTCGGCAACTACCCCCAGGATCTCGTCCTGCGGCTCGAGTACGCGACTGCGAAGCGGGTGGCGGATGCTGCCGAGGAGGCGGGCGAGCCGAACGGCTCCTAGATGGCGGCGCCGAGTCCGGACCCGGGCAGCGTGCGCGCGGTGCGCGAGCTGCTCCTCGCGGCCGGGTACTCGACCGCGGGCATCGCGGCAATCGGCATCGAGGTCGAGCTGGGCGTCCGCGAGCCGGATATCGCCATCCTGTCGCGGGCCTTGGAAGGGGTGGAGCCGCTTGCCACCCTCGTCCGCCTGTTCCTGCTGGGCGAGCACGTCGACACCCGTGCCCTCCCCGGCGCCGTCGAGCGCGCGACCGCGGACCTTGCCGCGGCGGGGCTGCTGGTCGTGGACGGAAGCCGCATTCGCCCCCGCGTCCGCCTCACCCCGTGGCGCGGGCTGATCGTCGCCCATGATCCCGATCCGCCGGGCGACCTCTGGGACGAGCACGTCAGTGGTCCGACCCCGGCCGCCGACGCACTCCTGCAGTTGGTCCCAGCCGACGCCGCGCCGGGCGCCCGGGCGCTCGACATGGGGACGGGCTGCGGCCTCCTGGCGCTCGCGATCGAGGCCTCGGTTCGCGGCGTCGTCGCCACCGACATCAATCCGGTCGCGCTTCGCTACACGGCCCTGAATGCCGGCCTGAACGGGATTTCGACGATCGAGACGCGAGCGGGGAGCTGGTTCGAGCCGGTCGAGGAGGAGTCGTTCGGGCTGATCGTGGCCAACCCGCCGTTCGTCATCTCGCCGGAGTCGAGCCTGATCTTCAGGCACAGCCCGCACTCCCGCGATGAGGCCTCGCGGGATGTCGTCCGATCGATCGCGGGCCACCTTCAGGACGGGGGATACGGGTACGCCCTCGTGAACTGGATCCAGGCGCCAGGTCGGCCGTGGCTCGACACGATCGCAGGCTGGCTCGAAGGCACCGGCTGCGACGCCGTCGTCCTGCTTCACGGCATCGACGATCCGCTGGCGTACGCCGTTCGATGGAACGTTCGCGAGCAGCAACTCCGGCCGGATCGATACCCCGCCACGCTCGATCGCTGGCTCGATCATTTTCGCGACGAGTCGATCGCGGCGATCGCGACCGCGGGTGTCGTCCTCCGTCGGCGGTCGATGCCGAACTGGCGCCACGGGATCGAGCTGACCGGCCGGGGCCGCGGCGCCGCCGGCCCCCAGATCCGGGCGATCGTCGCGGGCCAGGACTTCCTCCAGGCGCATGACGCGGCGGATGACCTCCTGCGAACCGCGTTCACCATGGACACGCCGCACCGGCTGTACCAGACGCTCGCATTCCGAGACGGCGAGTACGTCGTCGAGCCGGCTGCGCTGGGACTCGAGGAGGGTCTCGGAATCCCGGTCGCGGTCGAGCCCGATCTGATCCAGGTTGCGCTCAGGCTCGATGGCAGCCAGACCCTGGCCGGCATCGTGCAGGAGGTGGCCGAGGCGACCGGGGCCGACAGCGTCTCGCTCTCGAATCGCTCGATTGAACTTGTCCGCGCGCTGCTCGGGCAGGGGTTCGCGGCCGCGGGTGCGGGAGGGCGCACGGGCCCGGCCTGACCGTCCCGTCCCGGCCCCGTGGGCTTTTCAGGAGGCCGGGCTGGGCCTGCGGGCGAGGTCGACCAGCGAGCGGAGCATGACGGTGGCCAGCGGACCGTCTTCCGGTGCGAGCCGGAACGTCGTGAGGGTCAGCCGGCCGCGGCCCTGCGGAAAGCTCCAGATCAGGGCGGCGGGGACGTGGACCCAGCCCGAGAAGATCCCGGCGACGACCTCGTCCCGATGGGCTGCCGGATCGTAGCCGGCGAGGACATGATTCGGCATGACCTCGGCGTAGGCGAAGTCGAGCGGGTTCCGCTCGGGAAGCAGCGGCAAGGCGCCGGGGAGCAGCCAGCTCCAGGCCGTGACCCAGTCGCCGTCCCACGGGCTGCGGTGGTCGGACGAGGTCGGGTCGGCGACGCCGCGAGCCCGGACCACGACGGGTCTGGCAAGCGGCGCGCCCGGGTCGATCGCCGCACGGTCGCGGACGACGACCAGGGCATGGGCTCCGGCCTCGACATCACTCAGCAACCCCCGGCCGATCTTGGTCGCGACCCGGAATTGCGCCTCATCCGAGGGGCGATGTCCGATCGCGGCGAGCCGCTCCCGGAGTCGCCACGATCCCAGCGGATCGTCCACGGCGACGGCCATCGGGTCATCCGCAGAGCCCGCGGATCGCGGCAGGATCGCCAGGCGGTAGGCGTCCGCGGCGCGCGGGTCGCCGCCCCCGTCGAAAGCGCGGATCGTGAGCCTTGCGTCGCCCACAGCCCCTTCGGGCACGAGAGCGTCGAGCTGCCCGACACACCGGGCGCCGCCACTCGGCCAGTCCCGGACGGGCAGCCTGCCCTCGGCCAGGACCTTGTCGCCGGCAATCACGCTCCAGTCGATTCGGCCTCCGTCGCGGCCCCCGGCCGGGATCCGTCCATACGAGCCGAGATGGACCGTCCCGGTCAGTCGGTCGCCGGCCCAGACATCCCGCCGGGGCAGGTCGACGACGACGACGTCCTCGGCGTTGAATGCTGCGATCAGGTCGTGACCGGCCTTCGGGCCGCGGCGAACGTCGAGCAGTCCGTTCGCCTCCCAGTACGCGTCGGCGAGCTCGGTGATGACGTAGCCCTGGATCGAATCATGTCGGCGGAGCTCGCCGATCTCGAACTGGAGTGCCTCCGCCTGGTGGCGCTGGGTGCCCTCCGCCAGCTCCTCCACCGATGACCAGACTCGGTCGAGGCCCGACGACGCGAACCGCGACGCGATGCCCGCCGGCTCGAGGTGATCCCGACCGGTGTCGAACCACCACGGCGATCGACCTTCGTCATCGACCAGGCGATCGAGCCGCGGCAGGCCCCACGTCCCGAATTCGCTCAACACGAGCGGCTCGTCACCGGTCGAGCGGGCATCTCCGTGCGGGCTCCACAGCCAGGCCGGGCGACCCGCGAACTCCTCGATGCGATGCCGCCAGCGCGACGCATTGTCGGGCGCACCGTGATAGACGTGGAAGTCGGCGAGATCCGTGCGGACGTGAAAGTTGGGTGTGCTCCACGTGTCGCAGGCCGAGTTGTCGACGACCAGACGACCCGGATCGAGCGCCTTCAGCCAGGCGTAGGTCTCCGCGAGCCAGGTCCGGTCTCGCGCCTCCTCGCGAACGCGCGTGCCCCAGTCCTCGTTGATGATCGTCCAGATCACGATCGAGGGGTGGTTGCCGAGCGTTTCCACCATCTCACGCAGGGTCTCGCGTCCGCGCACGGCGGCCGCCTGGGTGAAGCGCATCCAGTTGGGCAGCTCACACCAGACCAGGATGCCGGCCTCGTCGGCGGCGTCGAGGTAGGCAGGATCCGGAATCTTGATGTGGCAGCGGAGGAGGTTCAGCCCGAGCTCCCGGGCCCGAACGATCTGATCGTCGAGCATGGCTCGCGACGGCGGACTGGAGATCGTGTCGGCATACAGGTCCTGGTCGAGGGCACCGAGCAGGTAGATCGGTCGACCGTTCAGGAGGATGCGGCCATCGTCGGTCCGGATCTCGCGCATTCCGAACCGAGCCTCGATCCGGTCGATCGTGACATCTCGGTGGTCTCGGTCGGTGAGCTCGGCCTCGACCCGGTACAGGTTCGGACGTCCAATGTCCCAAAGGACGGGTGACGCAATGTCGAGGCGGGCCTCGCCGCTCCGCTCCTTGCCCGGCTCGATGGTCGTGCGCGACGCGATGACCCCGGCAGGGTCGCTGACGGTGAGGGCGATCGCAAGCGTTCCGGGACCCGGCCCGCCGGACGGCTCACTCGCGCCGCCCTCGAGGGCCCACGTGACCGTCGCCGACGAGCTGCCGACATCCGGCGTGATGCGGAGCGGTCCGAGCGCCGTGCGGGGTCGACGCTCGAGACGGACCGACTGCCAGAGGCCGCTCTGGCTGGCATACCAGGTCTGCTTGCCATGGGGAATCTCGGAGGCAGGCAGGTCTGGGCTCAATCGGTCGGCGGCCGCGAGATCGGCCTCGTCGGCCGGGAACGAGAGCAGCGCGTTGAGCGGATTCACGACCCGGACGACGATTTCGTTGTCCGCGCCCCAGCGCGTGGCGTCGGTCACGTCCAGCTCGAAGGACGTATAGCCCCCTTCGTGACCGCCGCAGGCCACGCCGTTCACCCAGACCGAGGCCTGGTACATGACCGCCCCGAAGATCAGGATTGCGCGCTGGCCTTGCCATGCGGCTGGGACCGCGAGCGATCGGTGATACCAGGCCGTGATGATCCGCTGGGGGCGGGCCACCTGCGCCTCCCAGCAACCGGGCACCTCGATCTCGACGCCGGGCGGCAGCCGGTCGGGCTTCAGGAGCCGTTCCGGGTCCGCGACGAACCGCCACTGGCCGTCGAGCGAGAGTGCGTCACGCGACCCGTCGGTCGAACCCACCCTTCGGCGCCTCCCTCGTCTGGCGGCCGGCCGCGCCGCTGTACGGCACGGCAGGCCGACATGCAGATCTGCCGAATGCCACGTGATCGGCCGGAGTGATGCCGCCCAAAGTAGCACGCGCCGTCGAGGGCTACACGAATGACCCTCTTGCATCGGGGTCGTATCGTGGTTGGACAGTTCCAGCTATTCCTGTAGAACACGATCAAGTCGGACCACGGCGAGGAGGAGCACTGATGCCAGCGGCACGCACCCCGGGTGGATCACGACGGCGCCGCGCCGGAAGCAGTCTTGCAATCGCCGCCCTGCTCGCCCAAGCGGTCCTCTCGGCCGTCTCGCCCGCTGCCGCGGCGGCGGCCACGGGAACCTATCGGAATCCGATCGCGGCCGGGATCCCGGGCGACGGCGTAATCGAGAGCTGCGCCGATCCGACGGTGACGCGTGACGAGGCGGGGTCTGGGCGGTGGTACCTCTTCTGCACCAGCGATCCCCTGAATGACGACGACCGCGATGCCGGCGGCGCCCTTCGCTTTCACCTCATCCCGATCCTCTCGTCCGCTGATCTGGTCCATTGGCGATACGACGGCGATGCCTTCCAGGGACGACCCGCATACGCCCGAGCCGACGCCGGCTTGTGGGCTCCCGAGATCGTCTACCACCCCGAGACCGGTGAATACCTCCTCTATTACACGGTGACCGACACGACCTTGCCCGGTGGCGGCAGTGCGATCGGGGTGGCCACGGCGCCAAGTCCGGCCGGACCGTGGACCCACGCCACAGCGCCGGTCATCGAACCCCACGGTGCCGACTGCTGCGGGCCAGATTCGCGCCGCTGGGTCTTCGACCCTGATGTCGTCCGGACGGACGGCCAGGACCACATCTACTACGGGAGCTACTTCGGCGGGATCTCGGTCCGCGATCTGTCCGAGGACGGGCTGACCTCCAGCCGGGCGAGCCAGACCAACGTCGCGATCGCGAACAAGTTCGAGGGCGCGGAGGTGGTGAGCCGCAACGGCTTCTACTACCTGTTTGCTTCCGCAACGAACTGCTGCGCCGGCCCGCTCACCGGCTACAGCGTGTTCGTCGGACGCTCCGAGAGTCCGACCGGACCGTTCCTCGACCGCGAGGGCGTGTCGCTCAACGACAACGAGGAGATGGGCGACCCGACGGACGGCCGGGCCGGCGGGACGGTCGTGCTCAGCATGAATGGCAACCGCTGGGTCGGCCCAGGCCACAACACGGTCTTCGAGGACCTCGACGGCCAGTGGTGGACGATCTACCACGCGGTCGACGTGACCGATCCCTACTTCGAGGGTTCCGTCGGGTTCACGAAGCGTCCCGCCCTCCTCGATCAGCTCGACTGGGTGGACGGCTGGCCGGTCGTGCGCGGCGGTAGCTTCGCGTCCGATTCGCCTCAGCAGGCACCCGCGGCGCAGCCCGGAGACCAGACGAACGCTAAGCTGCGGCTCGCGCTGCCCGACGTGATCGGGAAGGCAATTCCTGCCGCCTCGGACGAGTTCAACGGCGACGCCCTCGCCGGCTCCTGGTCGTGGGTTCGCCCACCGGCCCCCGATAGCTAC
Source organism: Chloroflexota bacterium (assembly GCA_013695505.1). Classification (GTDB taxonomy): domain Bacteria; phylum Chloroflexota; class Limnocylindria; order Limnocylindrales; family CSP1-4; genus CF-46. Next base: position 8,591 of record JACDAH010000538.1, read on the forward strand.
GAGGTCGCCGGCGGTGTGTTCCGCATGGATACGCAGGCGGCCGACCTGTACGTCGACTCGAATGACGCCTCGGTCCTGACCAGGCCTGCGCCGGATGGCAACTACGTGGTCGAGACGAAGGTCCGGCTGAGCGTCCCGGCCGAGGGTTGCTGCTTCAACTACGTCCAGGCCGGCCTCGTGATCTACGGCTCGGACGATGCGTTCGTGAAGCTCGCGACCGTCTCAATCTGGAACACGCGCCAGACCGAGTTCGCGAAGGAGGTCGCCGTCGTGCCGGCCGGATATCCCCGTTACGGCAACACCGTCGTCGGGCCACCCGGCGAGTGGACGTGGCTCCGGATCGTCGCGCGCCAGGACGGCGACGATGGGGTCGGCGGTGCGTACGGCGGGACCGAGCGCTACACCGCGTACACGAGCCATGACGGCATCACCTGGACCCGCGGCGGCACGTGGGCGCACGAGCTCGGCGACGGAGCACGGATCGGGCTCGTGG
>JACDAH010000548.1 GCA_013695505.1 Chloroflexota bacterium
GAACCCGGGGCGCCGCCGGAACGGTCCTGAGGGGGCGGCTTCAGGCGCTGCCGCGTCTGGGTCCTCGCGGGGTCCGGGTTCCTCGTTCGTTCAGCGAACGGAATGGGCAAGTCGGGTCGTTCATCGATCCAATGCGACGCGTCGAGCACGCCGGCGAGCGCTCCGGCCCCCCAACCGTGCCCAATCGGCTCCCGAGGCGAGTTCCCGATCCCGGCCGAGTCCGTTCATCAGACGATCCAATTCGACACGCCGACGTGCTCCAGGACGGGTGGACGTGCGATCTGGATCGTTGAACGACCCGACTTGCCCATTCCGTTCGCTGAACGAACGAGGGACCCGGACCCGACTAGCCGATCCACATCGCTGAACGAACGAGGAACCCGGACCCCGCGAGGACCCAGACGCGGCAGCGCCTGAAGCCGCCCCCTCAGGACCGTTCCGGCGGCGCCCCGGGTTCCGGCCCGACGGCAACCGGCTCCCCGGACCGCGACCAATCACTGAACGAGCCGACGTACAGGATCGGGTCGGGCAGCCCCGCCGCACGCATCGCGAGCGCGTGATGGAGTGCGGAGACGCCGCTCCCGCACGAGGTAACGACCGGCGTCGAGCCATCCACCCCGAGCTCGCCGAAGTGGTTGACGAGCTGGGCGGCCGGCCGGAACGGACCGGCGGGCTCGACAAGGTTGTCGTCGATCGCGGCGCTGCGCGCGGTCGGGATGTGGCCGGCAACGGGATCGATCGGCTCGGTCTCGCCGCGGTAGCGCGGCGCCGCGCGAGCGTCGAGCAGGACGACCGCCCCAAGGCGCGCCTTCAGCTCGTCGCGATCGATGACCCGCGACCATTCGGTCGCGAGATGGAGACGCCCGGGCGAGACGTCGGGGACCTCGGTCGTCATGTCGCCACCGGCCGCCAGCCATGCGCCGAGGCCGCCATCGAGCACCGCCACGGCGGGGTGGCCCAGGACGTCGAGCATCCACCACAGTCGAGCGGCGATCCAGCCACCGGCGTCGTCGTATGCGACGACGAGATCCGTGTCTCCGATGCCCGCCTGGGCCAGCCGGGCCGTGAAGTCCGCGGGGCTCGGCAGGGGATGGCGACCGGGCGCGCCGTACCCGTGCGCGTCGGCGAGGTCGTCGTCGACATCGAGGTGGATGGCTCCCGGGAGGTGGCCTTCCGCGTATGCCGTCGCGCCGGCGCCCGGCTCGCCGAGGACCCAGCGGCAATCGACGATGCGCAGGTCGGGGTCGCCGGACCTGACGAGCGCGAGGAGCTCCTCGGCAGAGATGAGCGGCGATGTTCGTTTCACCCGTCGAGCATACCGACCGCTAGGCTCAGAGGTGGCGGAGGAACCTTGCAGGGTCGTTCAGGAAGTCGCGAGTCAGCGTCACGTGCTCGAGGTCGGCGTTAGTCGACCCTCCGGATCGGCGCCTCGTCGAACGACCAGATTGCAGCGTCGTGACAGGCGAGCAGGATCGGCGAGCACCCCGTCATCGTCGTGGATCGCGCGGACCGGCGCTCGAGGGGTCGCGCGGCCCGGACGATCGTCGGGGCGACCGTCGCCCCCGGCAGACGTCAAGATGATTCGAGCGCCTTCATGGGCGCATCCCTGAGGGAGGGACTCACATGAGCGACCCGACACCGGACCCGATTACTCCTGGGAGCCAGCCGCCCGGTCTCGGCACGCTGCAATCCGGACCCGGCGCAATGCCGTCCGAACCGGGCGGCGGGCCTCCTGCCGGCGCGCCGGCGGAAACTTCCCGTGGAGCCGCGCCACCGCTTCCGTCCTCCTCGCCCGGGCCCGTGTCGCCCGCGCCCAATCGATCTCGCATCCGTGTGATCGCAATCGCGATCGGCGCAGTCGTCATCGGGATCGGCGGAAAGATCCTGCTCGGCCTGGCCGCGGGGGCGGTTGTCGGCGGGACCCTCGGCGCCCTCTTCGGCGGTCCGTTCGCACGGCTGCCCGCGGACCAGCGCAGCCAGCTGGATGCCCGCTTCACGGCGGCGATCGGGTCGAGAGTGGACGGCCTGAGCGACACGGACAAGCAGCGCCGCGTGCTGACCCTTGTCAAGACCGGGCTGCCGCGCCTGCCGGATTCCGTTCTGATCGAGCGCGTCCAGCTGTTCACGACCGCGCTTGAGCGCACCGACGTCGCCACGTGTGCGGCCGTCGCCCGCGGGTCCTTGCAGGGGAAGGTCGACGAGGCCGCAGCGGAGAAGACGATCGGCACCCTCGAGACGACGGCCTTCGGACGCTGGGTCGAGATCAACGTCGAAGCGATGGAGGCGGAGAACTCCGGCGCTCCGCCACCGCGAACCGTGGCCCAGGCAGCGTCCGACACGATGTATCGTCAGATCCTCGGCCAGCTGTCGACCGACGACACCACAACCATCGCCGCGGTTGCGAAAGGCGGGAGCGCGACCGATGAGGATGCCTGCGCCGCGATGCGTCACCTGTATGCGCCGGGCAAGAGCCTTGATCCGGTCGACCTTGCGGCCTTTGCCCTCGCCGATGTGACCACGTGAGCGACAACGTCCGGGTCTAAACGCGGGTTTGACGAGTGGTCCGGCGCGGCCGGAAACGGGCCGGCACGACCAGGACCGGGCGGAGACGGCCCGAGGCGGCTCAAGGCAGCCCGAGGCGGCCCGAGGGTGGGGGAGTCGCCTGGGCCTTCTGGTATCCTGTCGCCCGGCGCCGCGACGGCGCCCCGTCGGCGGTCTCGGGATGGATCGCTCGACCCTCGCTCCGGCGTAGCTCAGTGGTAGAGCGGGCGGCGGTTAACCGCTTGGTCGTAAGTTCGAATCTTACCGCCGGAGCCACTATTCCCTCGTGGATCGCCCTCTTGAGGCGACTTCGGACGACTCTCTCCGACCCCGTCCACAGGCTCGGTGACTAACTCGGTGACTAACTGATCGCCGGCCACTGCGAGTTGCAGGAGGTCCGCCGCGTCGCGCTGCTGGCTTGCCGTGACGTGGGCGTCTCGCTCCATCGTGACCCTGCTGCCGGGCGCGTGGCGAAGGAGCTCCTGAGCGACACGAGGATGGGCTCCGGCGTCGACGAGCAGACTCGCCGCGCCGTGGCGCATGTCGTGCAGACGCATGGCGGGCAGGCTGGCTCGACGCAGCAGCGCCTGAAAGTGCTTCGTGAACCACGAGCCGTTGATCGCTAGACCGTTGACCGTCATGAACACGAGGGAGTCACCGAGCGGAACTATCGGCCGCATGGCGTCCTGGTCCCGGAGGTGGTGACGAAGCCGGTCGACGACGAAGGGTGGGAGCGGGACCGGCGCCGCCGAGGCGGCCGTCTTCGTCTGGGTGAGGACGGCAGTCCGACCTGACCCAGACACCTGGTGACGGATCGTCAACGCCATCGTCTCGAGGTCCAGGTCCGACCGGGCGAGCCCGAGGATCTCAGACGACCGCAGGCCCATGAAGGCGAGAGCGTAGGCGGCTTCCAAGCGATCGCCAGCGACAGCGGCCAGGATCCCTCGCGCCCGGTCGGGCGTGAGCGCCTCGACGGTCGACCGACCGACGCGACGGAGGGTGACGAGCTTGGCGGGGTTGCGTCGAATGTGGCCGCGGAGCTCGGCCTGGCCGAGCGCCCGGCGTAACATGACTTGAGCATTCCGGACCGTCTTGGCTGAAGCCGGCTGCTGGCGCTTCGCGCCCGTCCGATGGGTGACCATCGCGGCGCAGCACCGCTCGATGTCCTCCGGTGCCAGCTTGCCGAGCGGGATCCCGGCGATCGGCTCGAGGTGGATCAGAACGCCCTCATAGCCGCGGAGCGTGTTGGGGCTGAGCGTGGGTCGAGCGCTGTCATCGAGCCACCGTCGGAGGTAGTCGCCAAGGGAGAGCTTCGACAGGTGCACGCCCGCCCGGCGGTCGGCCTTCATCTCCTCGAGCAACCGACGGGCCCCGGCCTTCGTCCGCGCCGACCGACTCCGATACGTCCGGTTCGCTCGCCCGCCGCTCGACAGCTGCGCGATCCATGCGCCGTCCGCGCTGCGTCGGAACACGGTTCCTTCTCCCGACATGCGTCGTCTCCCCATCGTTCGATGATAGCCACCTGTCGAGGGCCGCCACAGGCACCAGCCAGCTGCCCCCGAGCTTCCGCCCGGGCAGTTCCCTTCGATTCAGTGCACGTCGCACGGTTTCGTCATCGACGCCAAACATGGCGGCGACCTCGGCGACACGAAGGGCCAGTCGGCCGTGGTTCATGTCGTCACGCGTGATCCCCGACCCACCCGCATGTCACACCCGCTGGGTGCATCAGCTGGCACGACGGGCAAAGCCGTGGCCTGGTCAGTGGAGTGCCGTGGTAGGCGGGTTCGTCTGAAGCGTGTGTCCCTGGCTCATCCAGGCTAGCCGCTTGATCTGTCCCCCTTGTCCCCCTTGTCCCGCTTGTCGCGACATCCAGATCGGCGACATACCTCCCCCACGCATCGGCGAAGTCGGCCCTGAAGTAGCCCCTTGACTTCTCGCCGCGGACTCGCTTTTGGACGGGCACGACGCGGAACGGGCCCAGGAGCTTGGCGAGCCCGCGAGCGGTGATGGGACTGCCGTACCAGTCCCCCCAAGGGGCGTCGTCCATGTCGTGCAGCCTGCGGAGGAGCTCCGCGGTTGCCAGATGATCGACGTCTTCAAAGGCATCCTGAATGCCCTCGAGCGCGCCCTCGCCGAGCTCAGTAGGAGTCCCGCGGGCTAGGAGAACGGTGTCGCACATTTGGCGTCATCCTCCGCTCCGCTCACGCGGTTCGAGCCGCAGCCGAGGGACGACATCAACGACCACGGACAGCTGATCTGGGCGATCGCCGAGCTGCTTCGGGGTAACTACAAGCAGTCTGAGTAGGACGCGTCATCCTGCCCCTATCCTGCTTCGCCGGCTCGAGTGCGTCCTCGAGCCAACAAAGGACCAAATCCTCGTCCGAAGCGCCGCTCCCCCTCGGGCTGGGCGCGAACGGGACGTCTACTAGGTCACCGCTTGAACGCGATCGGCCGACGTGGCGTCACCCAACCTCGAACGATCCGGTCGGTTCGTACAGGTAACGCTGGAACCCCACGAACAGGTCGCGGATCAGCGTGGGGTCGCCCAGCTCAGCCGTCGCGTCCGTGATGGCCTTGTACTTGAGGCGGAGCAAGGGGGCGAGCTTGTCGGCGTCGAGCTCGCCGACACCCTCCCTCGTGTACTGGTCGAGCACGAAGTCTAGGAACGCCTGCTGACGGTCGGTGTACCGATGGCGGATCGCGGCCCTAGCTCCGCCGGCCCGGGCAACGCGGGTCAGGGGCTGCAAGGCGAAGGCGACGTAGGCCAGCACGTCGTAGACATCGCTGCCCTGCGCGTCGATGACACGCTGCATCTCCCAATGGGCGTCTGGGCCGAAGCCCTTCTCCGCCAACCCGGCCAGCAATGCCTTGCGCGTCGCGGGGAGGCTCCAGATGGCGCGGAGGCCCGCCTCGTTCTCGAAGAAAGCTGGTAGTGCCCCGAACAGACTCACGAGGAACTCCGCCGCCGTCATCGGGGTTCCTGACGGGTCCCAGAACGAGGTTTGGACCATGCTCTGGATCGTCCGTTCCTTGCCGTCGGCGAGCTTCACGACCGCCCTGTCCGGGGCGGGCTCCACCACCTTCGGGACCACACCGGCCGCCGGCTCCGGTGAGGGGCCGGCGATGATGCCGATCGTCGGCTCGGTGACTTCCTCGGGCTCGCCATCCCACTCGGGGTCGCTGAAGAAGTTGTGCGCCTTCACAAAGTCGTAGATCGTGAAGTGGTCCTTGCCCTCGTAGATGCGGGTGCCGCGCCCGACGATCTGCTTGAACTCGATCATCGTATTGACCGGGCGCATCAGGACGATGTTGCGGACGTTGCGGGCGTCCACGCCGGTGGAGAGCTTCTGGGACGTCGTCAGGACCGTCGGGATCGTCTTCTCGTTGTCTCGGAACTCCCGGAGGTACTGATCGCCCAGTGCCCCGTCGTTGGCGGTGACGCGCACGCAGTAACTCGGGTTCTTGCTGCTCTTGATCTGGTTGATCAAGTCGCGCACCGCGAGGGCGTGGAGCTGGGTGGCGCAGAAGACAAGGGTCTTCTCGCGCTGGTCGATCATGCCCATGAACAGACTGACTCGGTACGCCTCCCGGCCGTTGATCTCGATGATCTTGTTGAAGTCCCGCTCCTGGTGGAGCTTTCCCGGTTCGACCTCTCCGTCGATCACGGTGTCATCTGATGTGTAGACGTACTCGTCCATCGTGGTGGAGATCTGGCGCACCCTGAAGGGCGTCAGGTAGCCGTCGTTGATGCCTTCCTTGAGGGAATAGATGTAGACGGGATCCCCGAAGTACCTGTAGGTGTCGACGTTGTCCTTGCGCTTCGGGGTCGCCGTCATGCCGAGCTGCACCGCCGGAGAGAAGTAGTCGAGGATCGTCCGCCAGGTGCTCTCATCATTCGCGCCGCCGCGATGACACTCGTCCACGACGATGAAGTCGAAGAAGTCGGCTGGATATTCGCCGAAGTACGGGGTGTCGTTGTCCCCGCTCATGAAGGTCTGGAAGATCGTGAAGAAGATTGAGCCGTTCTTCGGGACCTTGCCCTTCTTGCGGATGTCCGCTGGCGCGATGCGTACGAGGGCGTCCTCGGGGAAGAAGCTGAACTCGTTGTACGCCTGGTCCGCGAGGATGTTCCGGTCGGCGAGGAACAGGATCCGGGGCTGGCGCGCCGGCTGGCCGGTGAGGTTCCAGCGACTCTTGAACAGCTTCCAGGCGATCTGGGCGGCGATCCCGGTCTTGCCGGTGCCGGTCGCCATCGTCAGCAGGATCCTCTTCTTGCCGGCGGCGACCGCCTCCAGCACGTTCCGCGTGGCGATGTCCTGGTAGTACCGACCGCCCCAGGTGCCACCCTTCGTCTCGAGCGACACCGTGGCGAAGCGGTCCCGCCACTCGTTCTCCTCCGCGTACGTCCGATCCCACAGTTCGTCGGGCGTGGGGTAGGTCGCGACATCGGCCTCGGACCCCAGGGCCATGTCGATGCCGTAGATCGCCTGCCCGTTCGTGGCGTAGGCGAAGCGGACGGAGAGCTTCTTGGCGTACTCCTTGGCTTGGGCCGCGCCATCGGAGTGGGGGAGGTCCCACCGCTTCGCCTCGATGACCGCTAACTTCGGGTTCCGGTAGACGAGGACGTAGTCGGCGATGTCGGCCTTCGACCGCTCGCCGCCACCTTGAAGCCGGCCCTCCGTGAGCTGGTATTCACGGGATATGCGGCTGCCCTCGACCTCGCCCCAGCCCGCAGCCTTGAGGGCCGGGTCGATGTACTCGGCGCGTGTTTCGGCTTCGTTCAAAGGTGCCACGCTAGTGGACGGGTGTGACGCCCTGTCACACCGTCCATCGGCTGCTCGACGCTCCCATCACGGACAGGAAGCAGCCATGACGGCGTCCGTGCATGGATCTCCTGGCTTGACTTCAGGGTTCAGTCGCCATCTCGTTTGAGGTTCCCCGATGGATGACCCTCAGCAACGCCATCAGTGTGGGAACCGGTCACGCATCAATGCTCCACGACTCATTCGCATGCATAGCTTCTATGCACTCTGCATATTCCGCGTGTGTCCCCGATTGGGCCCTTTGAGCCGCGCCTTTGACAACAGCCTCAGTAGAAGCCCGAGACGCCCGTCCGATCGCCCATGTCCCGAACGGTCCCGGACCCGGTGCGGACCTGAACGGATTAGGTCCCGGGAGTCGCATCACCCGACTGCCGATAAGACGACCTCGAGCGATACGATGCTGGGGAGGACCCGGGCACAACGGCCCTCAGCGACCGGACTTGGGGGGCGGCTGCTAGGGGCGACCTCTGGACGCTAGCATGAGATCCCGACTGCACAGGTTCCGGGAGCCCGATGAGTCTTGATCGGCCGGCGCTGATGAGTACTTGTCAACCGCTGGCTGCTGTCGCGAACCGAATCGCAGATCTATCCGCCATACCTTGTAGAACGCGCCGCCATGGCGCGGTTGATCGAGGACGCGGGTGAACGAACGCGAGCTGGTCGATCGGGCGCGACGCGGGGACGCGACCGCATTCGACGCGCTCGTGATCGCGACCGTCGGCCGGCTCGACGGGGCGGCTCGACTCATCCTCCGCGACCCCGAACGGGCGCGCGACGCCGTCCAGGAGGCGTTGGCCAAGGCGTGGAGGGACCTGCCAGGGCTTCGGGATCCCGATCGCTTCGAAGCGTGGCTCCATCGGCTGCTCGTCCGGGCGTGCTATGACGACCTCCGACGCGCCCGGAGCCGGCCGATGCAGGTCCAGATCACGGAGCTCGACGGACTGCAGGTCGGCGACGTCCAGGCCCACCAGGCCGACCGGGACGAGCTCGAACGCGCCCTGCGGCGGCTTGATCCGGACCTCCGCACGACCGTCGTGCTCGTCTACTACGTCGGGCTGTCGCTGCCGGACGTTGCCCTGGCCCAGGGAGTGCCGGTTGGGACGGTGAAGTCGAGGCTCCACCGTGCAAGGGGAGTGCTCCAAGCCGCCATTCGGGCCGATCGACTACCTGTCGATGGGCACGTCATGGAGGTTTTGGCATGAACCGTCGCGACGACGTCGACCTTCGGATCGCGGACCTGCTCCACGAGCTGGCGCCGGCCCGCACCCCGGACTACCTCGACGAGCTGCGCGATTCGGTCACGCGCGGGCGACAGCGGCCAGGGTGGTCATTCGCCAGCCGCTGGCTGCCGATCGATCCGACGCCGTTCCAGCTCGCCGGCGTTCGGCGGGTCGCTGTCCTCGGCCTGACAATCCTGGTTCTCGCGGCGCTCGTGGTCGGGGCGTACGTCGGGAGTCAGCGGCGGCTGCCTCCGCCGTTCGGGGCTGCCGCCAACGGTCTGATCGCGTTCGACGATGGATCGCGCATCCTGCTTTCGGACGGGCGCGGCGGCCCGCCACAAGCTTGGGCCGGGGCCGCGCACGGTACCCGCCCGGCCTTTTCGCCGGACGGGACGAAGCTCGCATTCCTTCGCGAACACGTCGGGGGCACCGCACTCGACGTCGCGGATGTCGGCGGCGCCCAATCTCGAACCATCCTGGAACCCGATCCGGCGGTGAGAGCCCGCATTCTCCCGGAGCTCCCGGTCTGGGCGCCGGACTCCGGCTATCTCGCGATATCGGTCCTCGTCGGCGACGCACCGAGCGACCATGCCGAGATCTGGATCGTCGACACGGAGACGGGCCGGCGGTCGACGCTGCTGCCGAGCGGTCTTCTTGGCGCTGCAGGCCCGGCCTGGTCGCCCGATGGGAGCCGGATCGCGTTCCTTGGCGAGCCCGACGGGAGTGCGACCAACTACCTGTACGTCGCCCGTATCGACGGGTCCGGCCTCCTGAGGATCTCCAACCGCAAGAGCAGCTCCACGACGGGCTATTTCCAGCAGCCGCGGTGGGCACCTGACGGACGTCACATCGCCGTTCACCACGGGGAGCCGGGCACCACCGGGCGGGACATCCTCGTCCTTGCGACGGACGACCTCGAGGAGACGGCGATCGTCGCCACCCCGCGCGACGAGGCGCAGCCGGCGTGGTCGCCGGACGGCACCCGCCTGGCGTTCTGGCGATCGACCGATGAGCGCGACTTTCAGATCGTCGTCGTCGACGTTGCTTCCCGACGCGAAACGCCGCTTGATCTTCGCAGTCCCCTCGCCGACATCCTGTCCTGGTCGCCCGACGGGGCGTCGATCGTCGCCGTCCGCTGCGCCACCGAGGCTTCGTGCGATCTCCTTCTCGTTGACGCGACCAACCCCGCCCGGGCGCCCGCAGTGCTCGCGATCGGCATTCCACCGGCCTCGCTCGATCTCTCGGGGGACCGCGCCTACTGGAGCTGGCAGCGCCTCGCTCCCTGACTCGGCGCCCACGATCCCACCCAGACCCCAAAGGAGGCGCTCCATGCGCACGCGTCAGCTTCGCCATGCCCTCGCCATCGTCGCGGCCGCTGCGCTCGCCGCCTGCTCGGCCGCGCCAGCGACGAGTTCCAGCGCCACCACGACGCCTGGCCCCATCACGCCGTCACCCATCGCCTCCGCATCGGCTGTCGCACCGCCGTCCCGCGTGAGCTCGACACCGGCGCCATCGGTGTTCCAGCAGGGCCTGATCGCGTTCTCCATCGGGCACGGCGACGGCAGCGACGCGGAGGTCCAGGTCATCGCAGCGGATGGCCGCGTCGTCGCGACGGTCCCACGTTCGGGATTCCATTTTGACGACGCTCCCGCTTGGGAGCCTGCGGGCACGTCCCTGGTCATCGACAGCGCCCGCGGGGGGAAGATCCACCTGTTCCGCTACAGCGTCGAGACCAAGGCCGTGACCCAGCTGACCTTTGGTGATCGGTTCGAGGGGTATCCCGACGTCTCACCGGATGGTTCGACCATCGCGGTCGACTACGGCGGCGAAGGAGCCGACCTGGGGATCTGGCTGATGGACATCGACGGCTCGAACCGCCGCAACCTGGTGCCGCCGCCCCCGGCGCCAGCGGTTGATTCCGCGCCCGCGTTCTCGCCGGACGGCTCGAAGG
>JACDAH010000008.1 GCA_013695505.1 Chloroflexota bacterium
CGACTGCTTGACCATCCGGAGATACACGAAGGTCTCGGTCTCGCGGACGCCCTCGATCGTCCGGAGCCGCTCCGCGAGGAACCGGAGCAGGCCCTCGTTGTCCTCGCAGACGGTCTCGATCAGGATGTCGTAGGTCCCGGCCGTGATGACGACGTAGTCCACCTCCGGCATCTCGGCGCACTTGGCGGCGACGTCCATCAGGTGGTCGGCCTCGCAGCGGATTCCGATCATCGCCATCTGCTGGAAGCCGAGCTTGAGCGGGTCGGTGACGCCGACGACCTGGAGGATGCCACGCTCGACGAGCCGGTTCGTGCGAGCGCGAACGGCCGCCTCGGACACGCCCAGATCGGCGGCGATCTGGGTGAAGGGCCGGCGACCGTCCTGCTGGAGGTGCTCGATGATCCGCTTGTCGAGCTCGGAGACCTCGTCTCCGGAGCGGCCGCCCGGGCGGCGCGGGCTGGTCATGGCTTGGGAGTCTTCTTGGGCTTCGGAGTGGGCTTGGCGGTCGCCCTGGCCGACGGGACCGGGGTCGCGATCGGGGCCGCCGTCCGGGACGGGACCGCGACAACCGAGCGCTGGGCGATCGGCCAGAGGAGAGGATCGAGGACGGCGATGATCGCCGCGGCGACGGTCTGGCGCGCGGTGTCGGGCGCGGCCGGGGTACGGACGCTGATCGGTCCGAACTCGACCAGAACGTTGAGGCCGGCGAACGAGTACGCAGCCTCACCGCCCTTGGGCTTGCCGCCCGGCTTCCACGCGAGAATCTTGGTCATCACGCCGGCCGAGCGGTACTGCGTGATCCGCAGCGGCCAGCCATCCAGCTCGGCGTTGATCTGCTTGACGATGTCCGGATTGCCCCGCCCGAGATTCGCATTGTTCGAGTTCACGGGGAGCTTCGCCACCCGGAGCGCGATGTAGACCTGGTCGGCGGTGACCGGCTCCTGGAGGTGCGGATCCGGGGTCACGACGGGGGTCGGTGCGACAGTCGCCGACGGGGCGGGCGCGGCGGATGCGCTGCAGCCGACGAAGGTCATGGCGAACAATCCGACGAGCCAGATCGGCGGTCGGCTGCCCCGTACGGCGCGATTCGAATGTCGCATTTCCGGCGGGATGCTAGCACGCTAATCGCACGCACCAGTCCCCTGACCAAGGTACCGAGCTGGTCGAACTGTGCGCCCATCAGCTGGCGTCAAGGATCGGGAGGACGGCTGCAAATCGCTCGACTGCGGTCCGGTCGATCGGATCGAGGACGATCTGGACCTCGGCCACGCCGGCGCCGGCGAATGCCGCGAGGCCGGCCGCCATCTCCTCGGGCGATCCCTCGAGTGGAACGATCCGTTCCGTCGTCGTGGTGTCGCCCATCGTCCGGCCCCTGCCGCCGGGCATCCGGACGTGGACCGCGACGGTTCGCTCGATCGCGTCCGGATCGCGCCCGACGTCCCGGCACGCCGCGTCGACGATCTCTCGCAGCGGCGCGACGCCGGCCGGGGTGTTGTCGGTGTCGGCATACCAGGTGTTCCAGGCATGGGCGTGGGGCATGGTGATCCGAAGCATCCGCGGCCCGTTCGATCCGATCAGGAGCCGCGGGCCGCCCGGCCGCGGACGGGGCAGGAGTTCGCAGTCGCGCGCCTGGTAATAGGTGCCGGCGAAGTCGATCTGCCCCTCCTGGAGCAGCGTCCGGATGATCGTGAACGCCTCCCCGAAGCGATCGACCCGGTGGTCGTACGGGAACCCGAACGCCTCGAACTCGGTCACGTTCCAGCCCGCTCCGAGCCCAAGAACGAACCGGCCCCCCGCGATCTCGTCGATCGTCGCCGCCTGCTTGGCGAGGAGCGCCGGATTGTGGAAGTTCGTGCAGGCGACGAGGGGCCCGATCGTGACCCGGCTGGTTGCCGCAGCGAGGGCAGCCATCAGCGTCCACGCCTCCCACGGGCCGCGGGATGGCTGGCCGGGCCAGCGATAGAGGAGATGCTCGCCGACCCAGATGGCGTCGAAGCCGAGATCCTCGATCGTCCGGGCGAGCTCCACGAGCTCGGGCCAGCGGACCTCGCGCTCGACCTCGGGGAGCTGGATTCCCACGCGCAGGGGGCGTGTCATCGGGCCAGCACCTCGTCGCCGGTCGCGCCGGTCGCGGCGAGGGCGACCGCGTTGGCGAGGGTCACGGCGCCCAGGATGATCCCGCCCACGACGCCGCCGATCAGGGCCAGCCCGAACGCTGGCACCACGAGCAGGACGGTGCCGAGGACGAGCCACAGGGCGCGGTTGATCGCAACGAACATCAGGGCATTGTGACGCGCACACGCGCGGGTCGCGTGGTCGTCGGCGGACTCGGTGTAGATGGCGACCTTCATCGACCTGCTCGTCGTCTCGGCGACAAGTGTCGCGAGGTGCCCGGCAAGCCAGTCACGGGCGCCGCGCCCTGCTCCTCGCCGAGCTTCCAAGAACCCCGAGAGCGGAACGAGGGGCGTCAACTGGCGCCAGGACCGTCTGACCATCTTTGCCACGGAAGCTGGCGAAGCCGCCGGCCAGCGTGCCTTCGAGATCGTTCGCAACGCCGACGACCCGGGCGCGGCCCGGCGTCCTCAACCTTCTGGCGGGTCTTCTCTAGCGGACGATGAACGTGGCCTCTGGTGACCATTGCGCGCTGATGCCGGTTCCGGAGTTGCGGAGGCGGGCGCTGAAGGCATAGGTGCCCTTGCCCGATGACGGGTTGAAGGCGGCACTGGTGGTCGCCACTCCGGTCTTCCAGGTCTTGAGCGCGGACCAGGTCTTCGAGCCCGCCTTCATGAACCGGTACTGGACGTCGAAGACGTAGCCGGTCAGGGCGGCTGACGACCAGGTGATCGTGAACGAGGTCGTCGTCCCGCCAGACGTCGGGCTGGTCACGACGGGCACAGCCACGGATCCCGCGAAGCTGCCCGGATCGCCCTTGACGGTCGATCCGTAGGTATAGGTGGCGGCAGCCCGGAAGACATACCCGGAGCGGCCACTGGTCAGGACGCCCGAGTTGAAAAGGGGCGACTTGGCCGGGCCGAGTTTGAGGTTCTCGGTGACGCTATGCGGCTTCGAACCGGCGAATGTCCAGACCACGATCCCGCCTTGGCCCACGGTCACGGTCTTGGGGCTGTAGCCGTTATCCGCGACGCTCACCGCGGTCGTCTTGACCGCGCTGTTCCAGTGGCTGGCCGAACCGGTCAGGATCGTGATCCTCAGGTCATCGCCGGCGTTGATGTACTGGCGGTCTGAGACGCACGGATCGGGCGCGATCGGCGGTGCGCTGACGGTGCAGGTTTCGACCACGACGGGGCTGCCGGCCTCGGCCCGGGTGATGGCGACCTGGTCGGCGGTCGGCAATGGATCGCTCGGCGCGAGGCCAAGACTCGTCCTGATTGCGCTGGAGTCGATTGTGAACACGATCGTGAGCGGGTTGCTCGCCGACGTTGCGGCGGTCGAGGTGATGTCGATCTGCTGGCCGAGGAACTGGTAGCCACCAGCCGGCGCGCTCTCGGTCACCGCGGTCTCGGCGATCGAGATGGTGCCGCCGTCGGAGGTGGGCGGGACGGTGACGCTGGTCGTGATCGGATCAGACGGCGTCGGACCGCTGTTCGTCGGGTCGGTGGTAGCCGTGCCGCCGGTGCTCGCGGGGACCGTCTCGGTGGTGGTCTGCGGTGCGGCTGCGCCGGCCTGGGGCGTGACCGGAGCCGAAGGATCTGACGACGGTCCGGTTCCCACGGCATTGGCGGCGCTGACGGTGAAGGTGTACGACGTGTCGTTGGCGAGTCCCGTGACAGTGGCACTCGTTGCGCCAGCGGTGGTTGCCGTCAGGCCGCCCGGTGACGAGGTGACGGTGTAGGAGGTGATCGGGCTGCCGCCGTCCGAGGCGGGCGCCGCCCAACTGACGGAGGCCTGGCCGTCGCCAGCCGCGGCGGTGACACCCGTCGCCGCACCCGGGGCCGTCGCGGCGGGCGTGGGCGGCGGCGTGAGATACGGCGTCACCTGGGGCGTTGGGGTGGGGGTGGGAGTCGGTGGTGCGGCCTCCTTCAAGTAGACGTCGAAGCCGGTCTCGGTGTCAGCACCTCACTCATTTCAAGGACGGAGGCGGACGGCCGAAGTTGGATCGCGCTCATGATTCTCCGCTCTCGCGTCCCAACCGTCAGTCCAAATGCTCGAACTCTGGTCGGATGTGCACGCCCAACCACGCCGAGGCTTCGGCGACGAGCCGAGAGTCAGCATCGTGGTTGGTCGTCCCGTAGACGACGTGCGCCTTCGAGGTGCCGACGGCGATGTGTGCGTGGCTCGTGGTACGGAATCGTCCTGACCGAAGCGAAGTGCTACTCGGTGGGCAGCGAACTCGTGGTCGGTCGATCGACAGAGGCCGGCGGGTGGTCGGGGTGGTCGGACTCGAACCGACGATCTCGTGCTCCCAAAGCACGTGCGTTGCCAACTACGCCACACCCCGCCGATTCGAGCTCGCGAACCGCATGTGCTTCGGTACGAGCTGGCGAATGACAAGCCTACAACGCTCCGAGCGCGGTGCTTGCAGCGGTAGGCGCGTCAAGTCCCACGACGTGGTGTAACTGGCCATCGCCGCAGCGACCCGGTCAGCTGGTAATCAGCCATGTCGAACTCACGTCCTGGTGGTCGATCTCGGCGTCGATGAGGGCCATCGTCTCGCGCCGGAGTCGAGCGGGGCGTCCTGCCACTCATCTTCCTTTGCGGGGCCCTGTCCCTACGCCGGAGCCGACGTTCGCGGTGCCCCCGTCCTGTCGGAGCCGTCGGGGAACTGCTGTCAAATGCCGGGCCTTGACAGCAGCGGCCGTCGCGAACCGCTCCATCTCCGGATTCTCCGAAGCTTTTTGCTCGCTCGACATTCTCGTCAGCGCTCTGTCCTGTCATGGCACCCGCTCCATCTGGATGCGGGCCGAGCCGCGCGGGCCCAAGCGCGAGCTCACCGATCGGCGCGCGGATGATTCTGCTAACCACGTCCTGGGACTTGACCTACTGTCGTACCAACACCATTTTCATCCGCGGCTCACCGCTGCCGCCGTTAGGGGGTCGTCAGTTGAAGCAAGCTCCATCTGTCGATCACGTCGTGAATCCGATCGGCGTGAGCACCTGGGTCTGGACATCGCCGCTCTCCGATGTTGACCTGGATCGTCTCGTGCCGCTCATCCACGGCTGGGGGTTCGACATCATCGAACTGCCGATCGAACAGCCTGGCGACTGGGATCCGGCCCGGGCTGCAGACCTCGTTGCCGAAGCCGGCCTCGGCACCACGACGTGCGCCGTCATGACTCCGGACCGGGACTTGACCACCACCGATCTAGTCGTCACCAAGACGACGCAGGCCTATCTCCGGCAGTGCATCGACATCGCCGAGATGGCGGGTTCACCGGTTGTCGCGGGCCCCGTTTACGCTCCCGTGGGACGCCTCTGGCAGCTGGACCCCGACGAGCGCAGGACGACGGTTGCTCGACTCATCGAGGGGCTCCGCCCAATCGTCGAATATGCCGAGCGCCGCGACGTCCGATTGGCGCTCGAGCCGCTGAACCGGTTCGAAACCAGCTTGATCAACACCGTCGAGCAGGCCATGGACGTTGTCTCCAGCGTCGACTCTCCCGCGTTGGGCGTCTGCCTTGACACCTTCCACATGAACATCGAGGAAAAGGATCCGGTAGCGGCAGTCCGCATGGCAGCCGGGCATATCGCTCACGTGCAGGCGTGCGGAACCGACCGGGGAACGCCAGGCGCCGACCAGTTCGCATGGCATCGGTTCGCTGACGCACTTGCCGAGTGTTCCTACGTTGGCCCGGTTTGCATCGAATCATTCACGGCCCACAACGCGGCGATCGCCCTTGCCGCGTCGGTCTGGCGTCCCCTGGCACGGACGCAGGACGCACTCGCAGTGGATGGACTGGCCTTCCTGCGCCCGTTATTCCAGGGCGACACAGGCGGGAGAGCCCGATGACGAAGCTCCTCTTGATCGCGGGTGCTCCATCTCATGGACCCGGAGCACACGAGCATCGCGCCGGTGCACTTCTGCTCCAGCGGTGCCTCCGCGGTGTGCCGGATCTCGAGGTCCAGGTCCACACCGGCGGGTGGGTCGCCGATGAGCACGACCTCCAGACTGCTGACGCGGTCGCGATCTACGCAGACGGCGGGACCGGACACCCCATCCTCGTCGAGGATCGGCTCGTGACCTTGGGCCGCCTGATGGACCGCGGTGTCGGGTTTGCCCTGATGCACTGGGCCGTCGAGCTGCCGGTGGATCACGGGGCGCCACAAGTCGACAAGTGGATCGGTGGCCACTACGAGGATCTCGTGAGCTGCAACCCAATGTGGAACGCACGCTTCGAGCAGCTGCCAGATCATCCGATCACGCGTGGCGTGGCTTCATTCGAGACGTACGACGAGTGGTATTTCAACATCCGGTCTGAGGGCGGCGCCCTCGCGAACGAGGCGACCGTCCGGGCTGATGCTCAATTCAGCCCGATCCTGGTCGCTACCCCAACCGACCTGGTGCGCCATGGCCCGTATGTCTGGCCGCATGGCCCATACCCGGGGGTCGTGGCCGCGAGTGGCCGGCCGGAGACGCTGCTGTGGACGCTCGAGCGTCCTGATGGTGGTCGCGGTTTCGGCCTGGCGGGCGGCCATTATCACGCCAACTGGAGAAACGACGCCTTCCGCACGACCGTGCTCAACGCGCTTGTGTGGCTCACGGGCGCGGACGTTCCGGCCGGAGGCGTCGCCTCCGAAGTTTCCGCCGAAGACCTGAGCCGCTACCTCGACGACCAAGAGTGACGGGTAGGGGCCGGATCGCCCGCGTCGCAGTCCTACGGTCGTCCATCTCATCCATTTGTCCCAGAGTCTGCCGGGGGGAGTTGTTCCGGGTGCCTGAAGGAGTACTCAAGGTGAAGTTGGTCGTACCCGATCAGACCTTGCGAGACGACACCGCCGAGGCAGAGGCCATCGCGGCCGGGAGCGCCGAATGAGCCCAAGGAAGGAACGGGCCATCGACGGGATCGTCGCGCGGGGCGAGGTGGGCGGGAGGACTGTCCAGATCGTCGAAACCGGGGCCGTCGAGTGTCACGTGTACGAACCCGCTCCCCTCCGCGAGGGTCAGGTCCGGGTCCGAACCGTCCGCTCAGCGATCAGCACTGGCACCGAGATGACGTTCTACGGCAAGGACGCCTCGAACGTGTACCTGCACAAGAAGTGGAACGAGGAGCTCCGCCTATTCGAGCAGGGGACCCCCTCGATCGACTACCCGTTC
>JACDAH010000010.1 GCA_013695505.1 Chloroflexota bacterium
CTCCAGAACGACGCGGCCGGCGCCGCGGCGACGGTGGGCGGGCACCGTCATCATCTCCCACACGGCGCAGGCCTCGTCGTCCCAGGTCAGGGTCACGGTGCTGACCGGCTCGACCCCGTCCCAGGCCAGCCACGAGCCGAGCCCATCGCCGGCAAGTCGATCGAGGGCGAACTGACGACGCGTGACCTCGGGCGGCATCGTGATCGCCGCTGCGAGGACCGCGACGAGTGCCCCGAGGTCCCGCTCGCCGGCGACTCGGCGAACGGAAAAGGTGGGCGATGCCGGCGTCGGGCGCAAGATCTGACAGGCGCGCCACATCAGCGGTTCAGGGAGCACGGTCGGCGCAAACCCGCGCGCCGCGAGGACTGCGAGCACTGCCAACGCCGCGTTGCGAGACACGAACACCAGCGTTGGCGCCCCGACCTCGTCAATCCGATCGACGAGCGCGTTTGCCTCCGCCGCCGCGGCCGGTGGATGAAGGCCTGTGACGTTGAGCTCGATGTCCGGGAGTCCGGTTAGGACCGCGAAACGACCGGGCCCGAGGTCGAACGCGACCGTCAGCCCGGGATCCCGATAGCGGACCAGGTGCCGGCCGAAGGTCTGCCAAGCCTCGGAGATAGGGTGCACCGGCTGAGGATAGCGGCCTCCTGGAGGCGGGGCCGCAGACGTTCGGTCTGCTGGGGAGATCGCGTGCGCATCGACGGAATTCGCACGTGATTCGGTGCATTCGTACGATATCCGCGTTGACGACGCATCAGCGGCTGTGCCAAGATTGCGCCCCCACCGTTCCGCTGCCCGGAACACCCGTCGCGCATGACGGGCCAAGCCACTGCACGGAGTGACCTCATGGCCACTGAGTCCCGGACCACCATCCAGACCCCGTCGCTGCGACGTGATCGCCAGGACGAGTTCTATCACCGCGCACTGAACACACTGCCCGGTGGCACGAACTCGAACTTCCGCGCATGGGGCAAGGACACGGTCTACATCGACCGGGGCAAGGGTGGCCGGATCTGGGACCAGGACCAGAACGAGTTCATCGACCTGAGGATGGGCTACGGCCCGGTGATCCTCGGTCATGGCGACGACCGGGTCGACGACTATGTCAACGAGCAGATCCGCAAGGGCGTCAGCTTCTCGCTCACGAGCGAGGACGAGATCCGGGCGATGGAGCTCGTGAAGGAGCTCACCGGCTGGGTCGAGATGGCCCGGATGACGGTGTCCGGCACCGAGGCGACGATGCACGCCATGCGGATTGCCCGGGCCTACACCGGCCGCAACAAGATCGTGAAGTTCGAGGGCCAGTACCACGGCGTCCACGACTACGCCCTCATCAGCGTCGCCCCCGACGACATGTCCGAGCTCGGCGACGCCGACAAGCCGGTTCGACTGGCCTGGGGACGAGGCATCCCGGACGCCGTCGCGGACACGATCATCCCGGCTCGGTACAACGACCTCGCGCTTCTCCGCCGGCTGTTCGAGGAGGACGGAGAAGACATCGCCGCGGTCATCGTCGAGCCCGTCCTCGGCAACGCCCAGGGAATCATGCCCCAGGAGGGCTTCCACGCTGCCATGCGGGCGATGACCGAGGAGTTCGGCATCCTCCTGATCTTCGACGAGGTCAAGACCGGCTTCCGCCTCGCGAAGGGCGGCGCCGCCGAGTACTTCGGCATCAAGCCGGACCTCGGGACCTTCGCGAAGGCGATGGGCAACGGCTACCCGGCGGCGGCATTCGGCGGCCGGCGGGAGGTGATGAGCGTCCTGCCCGACAAGGTCAGCCACGGCGGCACGTACGCCGGCAACCGGGTCGCCTCAGCGGCCGCCGTGATGACTCTCGAGATCCTCCGCGACACGAACGCGCTGGACACGATCCATGCCACCGGGCGCCGGCTGCAGGACGGCCTCAAGGAGATCCTGAACCCGACCGGCCTCCCGTACATCTTCACGGGCCACCCGTCGATGTTCGGGATCATGTTCACCGAGGAAGTGCCGACCGAGTACCGCGACTGGGCCAAGTCCGACCACGAGCTCTACGACGCCGTGGCGCTGGGCATGCTCGCCCGGGGCGCGATGCCCGAGCCGGACAGCCGCGAGCCGTGGTTCCTGTGCGAGGCGCACGCCCAGGGCGACACGGTCGATCAGGTCGTGACGATCTTCGAGGAATCGCTCAAGGCCGCCCTCGAGGGGCGGGCTCATGGCGACGTTCCGGAGCACGGCCAGGGCGCGATGTCTCATCCGGCGGCCGGGTGATCCGGCCGTCGCGTCACTTAGGAAGTCGCCGGCCGACCCGGCCCAACGAGAACGAGGGACAGGAGATCGATGGTCCTCGACGGTAACGCGGTTCGCTCGGTCGACCGGGCAGCGGCTCTTCTCCTCGCCCTCGGCGACTCGCAGGGCGAGGCCGGGGTGACCGAGCTGGCCCGGCGGCTCGGCCTCCACAAGTCCACCGCTTCGCGACTCCTCGCCACCCTCCAGAAGCGGGGCCTGGTCGAACAGGACGAGGAGACCGGCAAGTATCGCCTCGGCCTGGTGATCATCCGTCTCGCCGAACGCGCGGAACGGACACTCGACCTGCGCGGAATCGCGATGCCCGAGCTCGAGCGCCTCGCCCGCCTGACCCACGAGACGACCGGTCTCGGCATCCTCGACGGCGAGTCGCTCCTCACGGTCGCTCAGGCCGACGGGCCGAACCTGATCGCCGTCGGCGACTGGACCGGTCGCGCGACGCCGCTCCACTGCGTCGCCTCGGGCAAGGTGCTGCTGTCGTCGGTCGCCGAGCGGGAGGTCCTCCGGATCGTCCGGCGCGGCCTGGTGAGCTACACGGAGCGGACGATCACCGAGCTCGAGCCGCTCCTCGAGGAGCTGGCCCGCATCCGGCGTCGTGGGTACGCGACGGCGCTTGGGGAGTTCGAGATGGGGCTCAACGCGGTGGCGGCGCCGGTCCACGATGCGCGCGGCAACGTCATCGCCGCGGTCGACTTCTGGGGCCCGGCGTTCCGCCTGAGCCCGCGTCGGATCCCGGAGCTGGCCGCCCAGGGGCGCGAGGCCGCCGCGGCAATCTCGGTCCGCCTGGGTGGAACCGGCACGGCGACCGCCGCCCAGCCGACGCTCGCTCAGGCCCTCACCAACTCGTCGATCGCCGCGACCGAGCCGGTGCCGCTGCCCTCGACTCAGCCCTCCCCGCTCGGTGCGATCGAACAACAGCCCGCGGAGGTCGGGGCCGCGTCCTGAACCTCGCGGTCAGGGTCCCTCGTGTTCCGCCAGGCCAATGACTCGGGCCGTCGCGAGGTCGACGTCGATGATGAGGTGATCGAGGCAGTCGCCCGTGTCCGCGAGCGGGCGTCCGGCCCGCTCGACTGACGTCTCACAATCGCGCTGGTAGTCGAGCGTGATCCGTCCCGGGATCCCCGGATGCCACCACGCGTCGCAGCAGCGCTCGTATCTGCCAATCCCAGCCAGGGTTTCCGGATCGTGGCGAGCGATCCATTCGACGGCCCGCAGGATCGGGCGTGGAACCCCGGTCAGAGTTCCTCCGCCCGGTTCCGGCAGTCCCCTCCAGCCGGCCTTCTCGCTTCCGTGGACGGTCCACCAGTCCTCACCGCGGACCGCGCCTGCCGGCGCTCCGACGACCGACGCCGAACAGGTCAGAAAACCATCGACCTGCCGGTCGCACCCGCCGGAGACGTCGAGGGTGGCGTACGGCCGACCATCGATCGTCTGGGCGATCTGGGCGAGCGAGCCGAGCATGGACTCACGCTGCGGCGACGGGATCAGAGCGCCGCCCAGGTCGCCTGGTAAGCCGCCGAGCAGGTACGGCCGCCCGCCAATCGGTATCGCAACGAGCGGCGCCGCGCCGGGTATCCACCGAAGTGCCGTCTCGTCCTGACGGATCGACACCGCTCGCGTTGTCAGTGGATCGAGCAGGGCCAGGATCCGACCCGGATCGCCCGTCAGACTCACCCGGTTCGGTTGCGTCACCGATGCGTCGAGCCCGGCTGCATCCGCCGCGGCCGCGACGGGGATGGCGTCGGCGGTGAGGACCTCGGCGTGAATGCGCTCCCCCTGATCGAGCACCAGCACCAACGCCCGGCCCGGCGGGTCGAGGGGCAGGTCCGCCCACGAGCGAAGCGCGCCGAGACTCGCGGACGGCGTCGGCGCCGTCGAAGGCGCCGGGATGGCTGTGGCGTCCGAGGGCCTCGGGAGCCCGCAGCTCACGGCGACGAACGCCGCGGCCAGGGCAGCTCCAAGACCACGCTGATCTCTTACGCGCGTGGGACGACCCGTCGTCGTCGATCGTGACCCGAAGGCAGGGCCATGGCCGCTACCATCGACGGCGATGGACCTCACCAAGCCGCCGCTCAGCACGATCCTCGACTTCCTCCGCACGAACGGGCTGCGGATCGCGGTGATCGTCATCGTCGCAATCGTCGCCCTCCGCGTGTCGACGCTCCTGGTCCGGGGGATCGTGAAGACCCTTCTCGACCGCGAGGCAACCGAGGGAACCGCCCAGGAACTGTCGGCGATCGAGGTCCAGAAGCGGATGGACACCCTCGACGAGCTCGGCTCGAACGTGATCCGGGCCTTCGTCGTGATGATCGCGGGGATCATGGTCCTCGGCGCGCTCGATCTTGACATCGGCCCCGCCATCGCCGGGCTCGGCGTCGTCGGCATCGCGGTCGGCTTCGGCGCCCAGAGCCTCGTCCGCGACTACCTCAACGGCGCCCTGATCCTGATCGAGAATCAGTACAGCAAGGGTGACGTCGTCTCGATCGCCGGCGTCAGCGGCGCGGTCGAGGACTTCAGCCTGCGCCGGACGACCCTGCGCGATCTCGACGGGATCGTCCACACCGTCCCCAACGGCGAGGTCAAGGTCGCGAGCAACCGGACCCGGACCTGGGCCCGGATCAACCAGAACATTACCGTCGCGTTCGGGACCGACATCGACAGGGCCATCGCGGTCGTCGACGAGCTCGGCAAGCAGATGGCGGCCGACCCGATCTGGAAGCGCCGGATCCTCGAGCCGCCGCGAGTCGAGCGGGTCGAGTCGATCGAGGAGCGCGGGATCACCCTCAAGATCCTCGGCACGGTCCGGGCGTCGGAGCAATGGGCCGCCGGCGGCGAGTTCCGCAAGCTCCTCCTCGAGGCGTTCGCGAAGAACCGGATCCGCCTGCCGCGCCCGCCGCAGGTGTTCGTCGCCCACTCGGAGGCGATGGAGGGCGTCCAGATCGGGCCTGCGCCGAGTCAGGACGACCTCGCCGACGAGTGACGGCACTGCAGGTCCGGACGCTGTCCTGATCCGATTCGGCGCGGCTGTAAGGCGACCGCGAGGTCCGGGCCCGTGCACGGTCCGTCCTCGCGCTTGGCGTGCCGGTTCACTTGAGCGATGGCAGAACCTGGAGACCGGCTGGGCGGCCGATGCGAGCTGATCGAGGTGATCGGGTCAGGCGGCATGGCGGTGGTCTGGCGCGCCCGCGACACGCGCCTGCGACGGACAGTCGCGGTCAAGATTCTGCGTCCGCAGTTCGCCGGTGACGCGGAGTTCGTGGAGCGCTTCGAGAGCGAGGCCCGCCACGCCGCCAGCTTGGCACACCCGAACGTCGCGGCTGTATTCGACACGGGCTTCGACCCGGGACCCGACGGTGGCACGCGCTTCATCGTCATGGAGCTGATCGATGGGCCGTCCGTCGCGGAGGTCCTCCACGGCGGACCGCTGCCTGTCGCGCTGGCCCTCGAGATTGCGACCGCTGCTGCCCGGGCCCTGGCGGCCGCACACCGACGTGGGATCGTCCATCGCGACGTGAAGCC
>JACDAH010000011.1 GCA_013695505.1 Chloroflexota bacterium
GGTCTCGTTCGTTTTCGCGGCGCTGGCGGTGATCCCAATCCGGGAGCCGGAACGCCACGGAACGAGAGGCCCGGAACTCGGCGTCGGGCCGGACTGAGCGGGCCTGTCAGTGCCAGAGCGGGCCGCACCCCTGCCAGAGCGGGCGGAGCTCGCGGTGGCCTCTGTCAAGCTGGCCGTGCCCGCGGTGGCCTCTGCTATCATGCGCTGGCCCTGAGACAACGGGCATCCGGTCGGGGCGTGGCGCAGCTTGGTAGCGCGTATCGTTCGGGACGATAAGGTCGTGGGTTCGAATCCCGCCGCCCCGACCATCTTCACCGGCCGGCGACCCGGTAGAGCGACCATGCAGACGGCTTTCAGCGGCCGTCCCGAACGTGAGGCCAGATGCCCACCAGACGGACCAGCCCGCGTCGCACCGCGACCCGCCCCAGCGGCCAGTACGAGCGCACGGACGAGCGATATCTCGACGAGCCCGAGGACGGTTCGACCGGAGGCAGCTTGTTCGCGAGCGCGGCTCCGTGGCTGGCGCTCCTCGCCGTGGTCCTCGCCGCAGCCGCCCTCGCGTTCGTCGTCGTCGGCCGGGGCTCGGGCGGCGGCGACCTGAGCGCCTGCCGCTCGGCGGCTTGGAAGGCGATTCCCGACCCCGAAGGCCTGCCCGCAAGCTGGAATCTCGGCTCGACCGACCTCAATGCCAATGGCTTGACGATCTCATTCATCGGTGCTGCGGTGGACGAGGGGACCGCCGGGCCGGTGGTGTACGCCAGCGTCACCTGCTACGGCGACGCGGCCGCGACGGCTCTCGAGGACAACCGCCGAGCTGCCGAGGCGGCCGGATCGGTGATCACTGACCGCACCGACGACGGCCTTGCGTACGACGTTGACAATCCGTCGACCGGCTCGGTCACGACTCTGTTCCGGGTGGGCGGGCTGGTTGGCCAGGTCGCGGACGCGGGTTCGGCCAACCAGTCGGACCTGGCCGTCATCACCACGCTGGTCGCACGCGCGATGGGCGACGAGTCCGCCGCGGGGACGTCCGCCCTCGCCTCGACCGACGACTCCAACGCCAGCGAGCCGCCTGTGGTGGCCGCGTCGGACGAGCCGCTGCCGTCGGCGTTCGCCCCGGAGCTCGAGGCCCTCCTGCCCACGTCGATCGGTGACGCCGGCTCGACCGCGTCGCCCGGCGTGATCCCGCTGACGATTCAGAGCGCGAGCGCCACGGACGTCTTCGGGGACGATCCGAGCTCGCGCGCCCTTGCTGCACGGATCCGGGCGCTCGGGTCGTCGCTCGATCAGCTCCAGATCGCTCAGGCTTTCGACGAGAGCGGCTCCATCGACCTGTCGATCGTGGCCTTCCGGCTGCCCAAGGCCGATCAGGCCAAGCTCCGGGCGGCGGTCATCGAGACGTGGCTCTCGGCCGGCGCCGACGGGGTGACGAAATCGAGCGTGACCCTCTCCGGGAAGAGCTTGACGAAGATCGACTACGGCGATGGCAGCACGATCGAGTACGTGTACGGCAAGGACGACGTCGTGATCGTCATCGACACCTCGGACGTCCAGGTCGCGACCCAGGTCGCCGCCAAGCTCAACTGAGGGCCCCGCGGCGGCCGGCGGCGGGCGGCCGTGTCGAACGCCCGCGCTCGCCCACGTCGTTGCGTCGCCTGTTGTCCACAGACCATTCGCGCATGAGTGTGCGTGGCCCGCGCCTCGGATCCGACGGGACGGTCGCATTGACCGGGTGGCGGACCCTGGGCGGTTCGCGGCCTGATGCCCGGGAGATCCGTTCCCTTGATCGATGGCCCTGATCGATTCGGGCGACAGCGTGCGTGGCGTGGGGGTCGTTCTGACACGCGAGCGTTCAGTCGGGGCCGCGGCCACGCTCGCTCGAGTCGATTTCGATCAACCACGCTGATCGGCGCCGGCAGCTCAGTGTGGACAGTACCGCTCGCGCGCGCCGCCGGCCGCTCGCGCGCTACCCCTTCGTGGGCATCGAGCCGGCGTGGGCCAGCCCGCGCTCGACCCAGCCGCGGATTCGCTCGTCGTCCTCGACGTCCGTCGCGGGGATGAGGACGAACGCCTTCATGCGCCTGCCCGGTGCCGGCTCGAAGGACTCGGCGCCGGAGGCCTTGGCGGCCTCGACCTGGTCGTCGGGCAGGCGGACCACCCAGCGATCCCGGAAGAGCCCGGTCGCCATATTGCCGCCGACGAATGCCGCCGGGTAGCCGAACATCTTCCTGCGCGTGGCCTGGGGATAGCTGTCCAGCACGCTCGCGAACCGCTCCGCCAGCTCCGGCGGCGACTTGCTGAAGCTCGGCATCGCGTGTTCGGCCATGACGCATCGTCCTCCTGCTGCTCGACCATACGGTAGTCGGCCGGTCGATTCGCGACGCCCGACCGGATCGGCTGGGGCTCACGAGAGTTTGTTCCGATTCCGCAGCTTCCGGTAGCAATGCGCCTCTGAGGAGTGATCCTGCGATGAAGGGCGCCGCCGGCAGCGACTCCCACGAGTTGACGGAGCCCCAACGCAGCCGTGATCCTCCGTGACGTGACCCTCGTCCTGATCGCCCTCGGCGGAGCGGCTGGCGCCGTTGCCCGCTATCTCGTCGACACGGCCGTCCTGGGACGCGTGGCGGGGACGTTTCCGCTCGGCATCCTCACCGTCAACCTGACGGGCGCATTCGGTCTCGGCTTGCTGGCCGCCCTGATCATCGATCGAGGCGTGCTCCCGGCGGACCTCCGTGCGCCGCTGCTCGTCGGCTTCCTGGGCGCCTACACGACATTCTCGACGCTTATGCTCGACAGCTGGCGGCTCATCGAGGACGGCCTGCCGGCGCTCGCCGCGGTCAATCTCGTCGGCTCCGTCGTCCTCGGCCTCGTCGCGGTCGTGGCCGGCCTGTGGCTCGGGCGGACGATCACCGGCTGACGGTCCGGCCGGCCGGCCTCAGATCGCCGCGATCGAGCGCGGCGCATAGCGCGGTCCGAACGCCGGCGGACGCAGGCCGCTCGTCTCGAGGAGCCGAACGACACGGGCGCGGTGGCCGCGCCACGGCTCCAGAAGCTCGACCATCCGAGCGTCCGTCCCGCGGATCTCGCCGGCCAGGGTGAAGGCCACGAGGTTTGGGAGGTGGAAGTCGCCGACGCTCAGTGCGTCGGGATCGCCGGCGGCGCGAAGCATCACCTCGGCCGCGGTCCACGGCCCGATCCCCGGCAGCGCGGTGAGCCGAGCATAGGCCTCGGCGCGCGGCAGCTCGAGGATCTCCTCGAATCGGGTAGCCCGATCGGCCACCCGCCGGACGAGGTCTGCCCGGCGCCGCTCGATCCCGACGGGGTGGAGCTCGTGGTAGGGGATCGCGGCGATCCGCGCCGGCTCCGGGAGCAGGCTCAGGCCGAACGGGCCCGGCGCCGACTCGCCCCAGCGCCAGACCAGCCCGCGCAGACCACGCCACGCCTCGGTGCCGGTCACCTTCTGCTCGAGGATCGCCGGGATCAACGCCTCGAGGACCGCCCCGGTCCGACCGAGCCGGATGCCCCCGCCGCGTCGATCCAGGTCGGCCACGAGGCCATGGAGGCCAGGCTCAAAGCCCGTCCGATCGTCGTCCATGCCGATGAAGGCCGGGAGCATCTCGAGGACGCGGTCCGCGCCCGGTCCCCACGCCTCTGCATCGATCCGCCCGCTGCGCTGGACCAGCTCGATCGTGGCCGGGCCGTCGGCCGTTCGCGTCGCTCGGACGATCCGCCCCGGGGTGATCCGCATCGTCGGGTCGCCGGAGCCGCGCAGGTGGATCCCGGCGGTCCGGCGGAGATCGAGCTCGCGGTCCAGGACCAGCGTCCGGCTTGGCATGGACGAAAGTCTGGCACGTGGCCGTCCGGGCTGCGCCGGCTGTCCGGTGCGGTCGCCGGGCTGCCGGGGGCCTCTGTTCCGGCCACCGCAACTCCTGCCAGGACGCACCGTTCGAACACGATTTGGGACACATTGACGCCGCCGCGAACTGCAACATCGCGCCCTGTCACGCTCCCGCAACGTTCGAACGGGTCGTCCCGAGGGCAGAATCGAGACACCACTGCTATGGTTCCCTCGACGTGCGACGCCCCAGAGTCGTCGCGACCATGGCGCTCATCGCCATGCTCGCCGCGGCCGCCGTCCCCGGATCCGTGGGATCCCAGGGCCCCAGCCCTGATGCAACGCTCGATGCGAACCTCTTTCGGGGAGTGGACGCCGCATCGATCGACGGGACAGCGGCGATGACTCCCTCTCTTGACCCTGCGTATCAGTCCGATGGTGCGCTCAGCGATACCTCGGTCCTGCTCGACCCCGACGAGCGGCCTGCTCTGGCAGGCCGCCCAGATGCGGCAGCGATCCAACCCGACGCGCCCGTCGGCTCGGTCGCCATCCCGCAGTGGCGTCGGGACTCCGCGGTGTCCTGGTACGGGCCCGGCTTTTACGGCAGGCGGACCGCCTGCGGCTACGCGATGACCGAATCGCTCCGTGGAGTGGCGCACCGAACGCTGCCGTGCGGCACGAAGGTCACCTTCCGAAACCCTGCGAACGGGCGGACGGTCACGACGATCGTCGTCGATCGCGGCCCGTACGTGGCCGGGCGGCAGTGGGACCTGACGGGCGGGCTGTGTCAGGCCCTCGGCCACTGCTACACCGGGCCGCTGCTCTACAAGTTCCCGTAGGTCTCAGGCCGCCCGCGACCGCCTGATGTCGGTGCCAGTCCAAGGACGCTCGCGGCCGTCTCAGGCGACCTCGGGGTGCGCCGAGGGGTGGTGGACTGATGAGGTCGACTCGACCATCGCAACCACGCGCTCGAGAAGGGGACGCGGGCCGAACGGCTTCTGCAGGAGGTCCACGCCGGGGTCGATCGCGCCGCGCTCACCCAGGACGTCATCGGTGAATCCACTCATGAACAGAACCGGCAGATCCGGGCGTCGCTGGCGTAGGGCCGCGGCGAGCTGGGGCCCGCTGACGTGGGGCATCATCACGTCGGTCAACAACCCGTCGATCCGCGGCATCGCCGCGGCGAGCACCATGGCCTCGCGGCCGTCGGCCGCCGCGACCACCGCGTAGCCGGCCTTCGTGAGCACCTGAACGACGAGCTCCCGGACCGAGGGTTCATCCTCCGCGAGGAGGATGACCCGCCGACCAC
>JACDAH010000020.1 GCA_013695505.1 Chloroflexota bacterium
AACCTGGCCCTTCGGCGATGTCGTCGCCAAGGCGGAGGCGCTGGCCCAGTTCGACGAGCCGGCAGTCCGGGCGGTCCTCACCGGGAACGGGGACTGGGACGGCGGACTGGCAGCCCTCGTCGACCCCGCGGCCGCGGGCATCCCGACGTGGCTGATCCGCGGCGAGCCGGCGTTCGGCGGGCTGGTTCCGGAGCCGGCGGCCATCGCCTTCGCGGAGCGACTCGGTCCCGACCGTGTGATCACGATCGCGTCGGGCGCTCATGCCCCGATGCGTCTTCGCCCGGAGGCGACGACCGTCGCTCTCCTCCGGGCGCTCGGGGCCCGACTGAGCCCGCGGCTGCCCGCCTGACTCGGCGGCGCTGGATCGTCAGGCTCGACGGATCGCCACCGCTCGTTCGTACAGGGCGGCATAGCGCGGCGCCGAGTCGCGGTCCCAGTCGAAGTCGGCCGCCATCCCGCGGGCAACGAGCGCATCCCATGGAGCGCCCTCCGCCGCCCGCATCTTGATCGCGGCCGTGCAGGCCACCGCGAGCGATTCGGGCCTCGCGGTATCGAACGCGAACCCGGTCCCCTCCCCTGGCCGCGTCAGCTCGTCGATCACGCTGTCGGCCAGGCCGCCCGTCCGGCGGACGATCGGCGGCGTCCCGTAGCGGAGCGAGATCATCTGGCCCGTGCCGCACGGCTCGAACCGCGACGGCATCAGGAAGAAGTCGACCCCGGCGTAGATCTTGCGGGCCATCACCCGGTCGAACCGCTCGATCAGCGCGACGCGATCCGGATCGGCCGCCGCCATCGCCCGGAACCCGCCCGCCAGCTCCGGATGGCCGGAGCCCTCGACGACGATCCGGGCACCCCCGGCGAGCAGCCGCGGGGCGGCGTCGTGGAGCAGGTCGAAGCCCTTCTGGGGATCGAGCCGGCCGATCATCCCGAGCACCGCGCCGCGATCGGCCGGGTCGAACCCGACTCGCTCGAGCAGGTCGGCTCGGCAGGCCGTCTTGCCGATCAGGTCGCCGGCCGAGTAGGTCGTCGCGAGATCCGCATCGGTCGCCGGGTCCCAGACCGTCGTGTCCAGGCCATTGAGGATCCCGACGAACCGGTCGCCCTTGGCGGCGAGCGCGTCCGACAGGCCGAAGCCGCCGGGCTCGACGAGCGCCTCGCGGGCGAAACCCGGTGACACGGTGTTGACCATCTCGGCCCGGATGATGGCTTCACGAATGAGATCAACGCCGTCGGCGGCGGCCGGCAGCACGCCGCCGCCGGGCAAGAGCCCGAGCTGCCGGAGATCCGTTCGGTCGGTCCAGCCGTGGTAGGCGAGATTGTGGAGGGTCGTCACGATGGCCGCCCGGCCGAGGATCGGATCGTCGGCGAGCCACGCGTCGCGCTGGATCGCGGCCGGCCCGCTGTGCCAGTCGTGGAGGTGGAGGATGTCGACCGGCGTCTCCGGCTCGGTCCGGAGCGTCTCGAGGGCAGCCCTGCAGAACAGTCCGAAGCGCCACGCGTTGTCGGAGAAGTCGCTGCCGTTCGGCGGGCCATACATCCCGTCGCGATCGAATGCCGGCGGATGGTCGATGAGGCGCAGCCGATAGCCGTTCGCGGCGATGTCGACGATCGTGAGCTCCGTCATCCCGTCGGGCGCGAGCGGGTCCGGGACGCGGATGGTGCGGGAGCCTGCGACCTCGGCCGGCACGGGCACCGAGCGGTAGCGCGGCAGGAACACCTCGACCAGGCCGTTCGTCGCGCCGGGCACGCGACCGAGGGACCGCGACAGGGCGTCGACAACATCGCCGAGGCCGCCGGTCTTGGCCCACGGCTCGCACTCGGCTGCGATCATCGCGATCCGAAGCGGCATCGGCCAATCGTAACGGCGCTCGCCGGCCCGCTGCGCCCTAAACCGGTTCACCGGCCATCACCACCGACTATCATGCGAAGCCATGCCGTCGCGCGTCCTCATCCCGACGATCCCGGGTGCCTCCTTCCGCCTCCCCCCGCAGCTCGAGGGCCTCCGCGCGCTCGCCTACAACCTGTTCTGGGCGTGGCATCCACGGACCCGGATCATCTGGAGCCGGATCGACCGCGAGGTCTGGACCCGCCACCGCAACCCGATCCCCGTCCTCGCCGGGCCCGTCGACTGGAGCCGCCTCCTCGACGACACGAGCTTCATGGCCGACGTCCGCGAGGTCCTGCGCGCCTTCAACCGGTACATGGAAAACGGCTCGGATCGCTGGTACGTCCGCCATCACGCCGATGCCCTGCCCGGCCCGGTCGCCTACTTCTGCGCCGAGTACGGGCTGTACGAGTCGCTCGGGATCTACTCGGGCGGCCTCGGGGTTCTCGCCGGCGACCACATGAAGACGACATCGGACATGTCGCTGCCGTTCGTCGGGATCGGCCTGATGTACCGGCGCGGCTACTTCCACCAGACGATCGACGCCGACGGCCACCAGGAGCACGCTTACCCGGACTACGACCTCACCCGCCTGCCGGTCGGCCGGGTCCAGGGCCGCAACGGCGAGCCGCTGATGGTCAGCGTCGCCCTCCCGGGTCGCGATCTCCAGGTCGCGGTCTGGGCGGTCCAGGTCGGCCGGACGCCCGTCCTCCTGCTCGACACCGACATCCCGGAGAACGGCGACGCCGACCGCCCGATCACCCACATCCTGTACGTCCGCGGCCGCGAGATGCGGCTCCACCAGGAG
>JACDAH010000021.1 GCA_013695505.1 Chloroflexota bacterium
ACCGACGAGCGCTGACCTGGGAACACCGGGGACGCAACCGTGGGGGACGACTGCCCCGCCCCGACGGCCACGGACGACTCAGTCGCGTCCGCCGGCCTTCGTTGAAGCGTCGCTCCCGTCCGGCTTGGCATCGAGGTCGTCCATCAGGTGGCGGCGCAGGAACGCCCGAATCCGGTTGAACGCGTCGCGTTTGTTCTCGCGACGCTCCCAGCCGTGGCCCTCCTCGTCGTACCAGTGGACCTCGTGGAACTTGCCCTCGATCTCCAGCGCCTCGACCATCTTTTCGGTCATGAGCGGCACGACCCGCTTGTCCTTGCGCCCATGCAGGATCAGCAGCGGCGCCTCGATGTGCTCGGCCTTGTAGAGCGGTGAGCCGCGGCGGAAGAGCTCGGCCTTGGCCGGGTCGTCGGGCGAGCCCATCATCCGGCCCAGGTCGAGTCGGCCCGGTCGATCGCCGTGGCGGAAGCTCTCCGCGATCTCGGAATCGCCGTACAGATCGACACCGGCCTGCCACAGGCCCGGCTCCTCCACGAGCGCGCTCAGGACGAGATAGCCGCCGTACGAGCCGCCGTAGATCCCGAGCCGGCCGTTCGACCACGACTGAGCGGCCGCCCAGCGGGCGCCGTCGATCATGTCGAAGGTGTCCGCGTGGCCCCATTCGCCGCGGTTGGCGTTGCGGAAGTCACGACCGTAGCCGGTCGAGCCGCGGAAGTCGATGTCGAGGAACGCGAAACCTTCCCGGACGAGGAGCTGCTTGAATGGGACCCATGCCCGGTACGCCTGCCAGGTCGGGCCGCCGTGGGGGTAGACGATCGTCGGGACCCGGGCCGCGCCGCGCTTTCCGCTCGCGCCGGCCGGTCGCCACAGCGTGCCCTCGATCCGCAGCCCGTCACGGGCCTTGAACGAGATCCGTTCGCCAGCAACGGTCCGGTCGGGACGGAACGCGGCGGCGAGGACGGCCGGCATCGAGTTGGTGATCTGGCGCGGCCGGGATCCCTCTGGCGCGACGCCCGGCACGGGCAGGAGCCACAGGTCTTGCGGGCGATCCTGGCTCTCGCCGATCGCCGCGAGCCACGCACCGTCGGGGAGGAACCCGACCGAGCGCCAGAGCCCGGGCCACGGATTGACCACCTCGCCGGCCCCCGCGGCAACCGTCGGGCGCGGGTTCTTCGGCGGACGGCCGCGCCCACGCTTGACCGGCGTCGCGCCGCCGATCGGGGCCACGACGAGATCGATCAGGGCGTCGTGGATCTCGCCGTGGACGAAGCGGCTGCCGTCGGGCGATGCGAAGGCCGCGTACCCGTAGCCGCCAGATGGCTCGCCATGCTCGCGGCGACCCGTGGTGAGCACCGTCTTCTCGCGCCCGTCGGCGGAGACGCGCACGACCTGGAACCAGCCGTCGGCGTCGGAGAGGTACAGGAATCCGCCGCCCGGCATCGGCCGCGGGCCCGCCGCCCACTCCTTGCCGCCGCCGGCGATCCGACGCTCGTCGCCGCTCGCCACATCGACCAGATGGATCTCGCTGACCGTGAACTCGGGCGCCCGAAAGGTCGCGACGGCGATCGTCCCGCCGTCGGCCGACCACTCGAAGTCCTCGACGTCATAGCCGACCGCCGTCAGCGTCCGCGGCTCGGGCGGACGGGGCTCGCGAGCCGGGCGACCGCGCTTCGGCACGGGTGCGTCGACGACATTGACCTGGGACCAGCCGCGACGCCGCGACCGGAAGGCGATTTGCAGCCCATCGGGCGACCAGCGCGGCATCGAGACGCCCGCCGGGTGGCCAGCCACGAAGACGTCGCGGCTGCCGTCGGCGTCGACGATCCGGATCTCGTCGCCACGGGTGTAGGCGAGGCGACGACCGTCGGGCGACCAGTCGGGATCGGCAACGTCCTTCTCCGAAGCCGTCACCTGGGTCGCGGTACCGCCCCGCAGCGAAAGCACGAGCAGCTGGCGCGCACCGGCGACGTCCTGGCTGTAGACCGCGAGCCGGTCGCGGGGATGAATCCTGAACTCGCGTGGGCTGTCGACCGCCACGAGCCGCTCGATCGTCAACCCGCCGGTCGCCGCCGCGGTCGAACCACCGCGCGGCTGGCCGGCGGTCCCGCCTGCCTGCTTCATCGATCCTCCTGTGCGGCCGATCGGCTCGTCGTCGATCTCATGTTCCCGGATGATCGCCCGGTCCCGGCGCCGGCCAGCCCACACGGGCCACCCACGGCCCGATCATGGCGAGATGGGCGCGAACGTGACCGTGGAGGTCCTCGTACGCCCAGCTGAAGCCTTCCGGGTCGAGCCATTCGTCGTCGGTCATCGCCTCGGTCGCCGCCCGGAGGCGCGCCAGTCCGTCTGCAAACCGCTGGCGGAGCTCGACCGGGGACGTGCCCCGGGCCGCCCGCACCTGCCGGTCGTTCCAGGCCTCGAGGCCCTCCGCCGGAACATCCGCCCACGGCCCGCCGTCGCGGTGCGCCTCGATTGCCTTCGCGCCTTCGTCGAACCAGCCGGCGATGTGGGCGACGTGGTCGGCCAGCGTCCAGTCGCCATCGGTCTGTGCTGGCCAAGCCTCGTCGGGAACCGTCGCGAGCAGATCCGTCAGCTGGGCCATGACCGCGGCCTCGGCCGTCCAGAAGCGCTCGAGGTCGCCCGCGAGAGTGGCTCGCTGCGGCTGGGGATCGCGGTCGAAGGGATCGTTCCGGACCTGGCGCTCGCGCAACTGCGCGGCCCACGGCTCCAGAACGGTCAGGTGGTCGAGGGCGTGACCGTGAAGGACCTGGTGGACCCAGCCCCAGGCGGCGTCCGAGCGGATCGTCTCGAGCGGCAACTGGCGGGCGATCGCAACGACCCGGGCATGAGCGGTCGCGCCACGCGCCCGAAGGTCGGCCGGCGCCAGGCCGGCGAACTGCGCCCGCCGGACCTCGTTGAGGGCGTTGAAGTCGCCACCCTGGTAGAAGTCGTCGTCGGTCGGCCACGCCATCCCGCGCACGACGTCGCCGATGTAGCCGATCGCCAGCTCCCACCAGTCGATGACGTGAGCGACGTGGTCGAGGAGCGACCAGTCCGGGCCGCCGGCGTCGGACGGGGCCGCGCCGGGCAACCGCCACGCCGCGTCGTCGAGCCCGGCCCAGACTGCGACGAACCGGTCGTCGATCGCCGCCTCGTCGGCCCAGTAGTCGCGCGTCGCGGAACGGAAGTCGATTGCCCGGAGGGTGGTCAGGCTCGCCCGACGGAGATCGACGAGCCGATCGGTCGAGGGCGCGACGCCCGTCACGTGGTCGTCGGCGGTTCGCCGGGGGCCTTGCCGGTCGACGTGCCGCGGTTCGCTTCCGGCGCGGTCTTGCCGACGCTGGCCTCGAGCTGGTCGCCGAGCTCGATCGTCCGCCGGAACGCGGCCCAGACCGCCTCGGACAGGACAGTCCGGAGCCGGCCCGACTCGAGCTCGTGGAGGGCGGCCGCCGAAGTCCCGCCGGGCGACGTGACCATGTTCCGGAGCTCTGCCGGATGCATCCCGGACTGCTTGGCGAAGAGCGTCGAGCCTTCGAGCGTCTCGACCACCAGGTCGTGCGCCACGTGGCGGGCGAACCCGAGGTGGACCGCCGCGTCGATCAGCGCCTCCATGACCAGGAAGACGTAGGTCGGGCCGGTCCCGGACACCGCGGTCGCCATGGCGACCATCTTCTCGTCGTCGACCTCGATCTGGATGCCGAGCGCTCCGAGAAGGGTCGCCGCCTGCTCGCGCTGCTCGGTCGTGGTGGCCGGCGTGGCGTACCAGACTGTCACGCCCTTGCCGAGGCGAGCGGGCGTGTTCGGCATCGCCCGGATCACCTGGTCGTGGCCGAGGAAGCCGGTCAGGGCCACGGTCGTCGCTCCGGCGAGGACCGACAGGACGACCTGGCCGCGCTTGAGCCGCGGCCCGATCTCGCGCCCGACCCGGGCCAGCATCTGGGGCTTGATGCCGAGCAGGACGACGTCGGCGCCCGCGATGGCCTCGAGGTTGTCGGCGACGACGCGAATGCCGTATTCCGCGCGGAGATGGTCGCGCCGCTCGGGCCGGGGATGGCTGGCGACGATCTGGTCGGGCGCGACGAGCTCGCCCCGGAGAAGGCCGGCGATCATCGC
The DNA here is from genome assembly GCA_013695505.1 of Chloroflexota bacterium. Lineage (GTDB taxonomy): Bacteria > Chloroflexota > Limnocylindria > Limnocylindrales > CSP1-4 > CF-46. The sequence goes on from JACDAH010000021.1 coordinate 4,111, forward strand.
CTCGGCCATGACGCCGGAGCCGACCGTCGCAATCGTCCTGTCGCTGAGTGGGGTCATCGGGCCGGAGTATCGCACGGGTATTCCCGTCGAGCCGCCGCCGGAACCCGGCCTGCGCAACGGAAATCGGTGGATCGGCGCCGCGTTGCTCGTCAGGCGCGCGTTGCGGTCGCGAGGATGAAGAACCGGCCCGTCGACGTCACGGCAACCTCCCGGAAACCGGCCGCGGTCAGGGCCGCCGCGATCTCGTCGACGGTCCGGTACACCTTGACGATCGTGAACTCGCGACCGTCGGCGAGGCGACGCACCGAGCGATCGTCGCGCGCGGCTTCGTGATCGATCGCACCCGAACGGGGATCGGGCAGGGAGTCGATCAGCGCGATCCGGCCGGCCGGCGCGAGCCAGCGACCTGCGAGATGAAGGAACTCGGCGGTCCGATCGCGCTCGATGTGACTGAGCCAGAAGCCGGCGAAGAGGGCGTCGGCCGGGTCGCCGTCGGGCTCGGCCCACGCGTCCCGAGCATGGAGGTGGGCGCGCAGCCGGTGGGCGACCAGTCGCTCGCGGGCGCGCTCGAGGGGCCCTTCGGCGGCGTCGTACATCCAGAGCTCGCCCTTCGAGGCGAGAAGCGGCGACCACCAGCCGGTCCCGGCGGCGAGCTCGACGATTCTGCCCTGGATCGGCAGCGCGTCGAGCCAGCGGCCGGCGGCGTCCAGCTCGGCGTTCCATGCGGCGTCGTGGATCGGGCCGTGCTCATACCGGCCGCGGCGGAGATACCAGTCGTCGTACTCGCCCGCCCGCGCCTGGTAGTAGGCGATCAGGTCGGGATCCGATCGCCCGCTGGCGGGGCCTGATCGCCCGCTGGCGGGGCCCGCGACCGCGGG
>JACDAH010000051.1 GCA_013695505.1 Chloroflexota bacterium
AGCGAGTACAGGGCGAAGCCAAGGGTGTAGTACACGCCGAACGCCAAAAGGAGGGTCGGCGAGAGCGCCTTGAGCGACGTGGAGATCCCGGCGCTCGGCCCGAGCAACGCGGACGCGATCCGGTCCTCGAGGAGGAGCGTCAGGATCGCCGGCGCGAGGACCAGCAGGTACTGGGTCGCGCCGGCGAGGCCGATCCCCAGCGCCTTGCCGATCACGAGCTGGCGCGGCGAGGCGGCGCTGACGAGCAGCTCCATGACCCGGCTCGACTTCTCCGCGACGACGCCGGCCGCGACCCACATCCCGTAGATCACGATCGTGATGAAGATCAGGACGCCGAAGACCGCGCCCACGATCAGGCGGCTGGCGTATGCGCTCGGGTCGTAGGGAGCCGCCGAGGGCCCGCCCGTCGCTCCCCGGAACACCTCGAAGGACGGCACCTTGAAACCACTCGTCGCGGCGTCGAGCAGGGCGACGCTCAACGCCCCGAAGTTGAGCAGCTGGACCGTGCCGTCGCCGACCGTCTCCCCGCCGTGGACGGTGAACCCGAGGCTGCCGTCGGCGGCGCGCCGGGCGGATACGACTGCGTCGAGCCGGTGGTCGTCGACGGCCGCGATCGCTTCGGTCTCTTCGGGCTCGACGAGGACCTCGTACTTCGTGCGACCTTCGATGTTGAGGATCGCGTCCAGGGTGTTCTGGGTGTTCTTCGCGAGCTCCGGGCTGGTGGCCACGACCGCGATCCGGGTCGTCGACCCGCGCTCGAGGAGGCGGACGGCGATCGGGAGCAGGGCGACGACGATGGCAAGGACCGCGAGGGTCACGGTCGAGACGTGGAACAGCCGCGAATGGACGAGCTCCCGGTATTCCCGCCGAGCAATGTGGGTCGTGTTCGGGAATAGCGGTTCGTCACGGATCGGCGCGTTCACATCGGGCGCCTGCTGCTCGTTCATGCGGCGTCCTCGGCGCTCGATGCATCCGGCTCGTCGGCGGCAAGGCGCATGTCCTCGTCGGCCGGCGGGCCGACGTGGTCGATGAAGATCTGCTCGAGCGACGGCTCGGCCACCTCGAAATGGCTGACCCTGGCCCCGGCCGCCATCGCCGCCGCCAGGATCGCGTCGGGCTCCGTGCCGTCGTCGAGCTCGATCTCCGTCCGGTCGATGCCCGGGCGCAGGATCCGCGCGCCCGGCACGCCGCTCAGCCAGCCCATCCGGTGATCGCCCTCGACCGAGAGCCGGACGAGCCGTCGCCCGGATGTCCGCTTGATCTGGCGAAGCGAGCCGCCCACGACCACACGGCCGCGATCGACAATCGCGATCGACTCGCACATCGCCTCGACCGTCTCCATCTGGTGGGTCGAGAAGATCAAGGTCCGGCCGTCGTCACGGAGCTCGAGGAATGCCTCGCGGAGCAACGCGACATTGACCGGGTCAAGCCCGGTGAACGGCTCGTCCATGAGCAGGACCGGCGGGTTGTGGAGGATCGCCGAGATCAGCTGGATCTTCTGCTGGTTGCCCTTCGAAAGCTCCTCGGCCTTGCGCCCGCCGAGGTCAGTGACGCGGAATCGGTGCAGCCACGAGCGGGCGTCGCGCACCGCCACGTCGCGCGGCACCCCGTGAAGACCCGCGAAGAACACCAGCTGGTCGAGCACCACCATCCGGGGGTAGAGGCCGCGCTCCTCGGGCAGGTAGCCCCAGGTGGCGCGTGGCAGCTGACGCGTGTCGGTGCCATTCCATACGACTCGGCCACGGTTGGCAGCGAGCACGCCGAGCGCGATCCGCATCGTCGTCGTCTTGCCCGCGCCGTTCGCGCCGAGGAAGCCGAAGATCTGGCCGGTTGGGACCTCGAACGACAGGCCGTCGAGGGCGAGGACGGTGCCGAAGGTCTTGTGCAGGTCGTCAATGAGGAGACTCACCGACCGAGGATATCCCCGCCCGGCCCGACTGGTGACCGGACGATGGTCCCGGGAGGTGCGATGATGACCCGGTGAGCCAGGAGCGTGATTCCATCCAATCGAGCCCGGCCGCGGCGGTTGCGACACCTCCGGGGGTCGGGGTACCCGGCCCGACCGGCGGCGCTCCGGACGGGGGCGATCCGGCCGATTCGCCCACCGGCTCGCCGACGGCACCCCTCAAGATCCACGCCGATCGGGCGGCCGCGACGCTGGCGATCGACTGGGCTGACGGCCACGCCACGGTCTACGACTTCACCGCGCTGCGCTGGCTCTGTCCGTGCGCCTATTGCCGCGGCGAGGCGGGCATGCCGGGCTGGCTCGACAGCGCCCCGACCCTGACCGCCGAGCAGACGCGGATGACCTACATCCATCTCGTCGGCAATTACGCGGTGTCGCCGCACTGGGGCGACGGCCATTCGACCGGGTTCTACACCTACCGCCTGCTCCGCGACCGCTGCCCCTGCGCGGCGTGCGCGGCGCGGCGCGGTCAGGCCGGCCACCTCGACGAGGACGGGCACGGCGCCCGACCCGAAACCGGCGCCCGATCCAAGACCGGCCACCAGCACGATTGAGGGAGCTTCGATGATCGTCGCCACCACCCCGTTCATCGCCGGACATCGCGTCGTCGAGACGAAGGGCCAGGTCTTCGGCCTCGTCGTTCGGAGCCGCGGCTTTTCGGGCAACCTGATCGCCGGCCTCCGGTCGCTCGGTGGCGGCGAGATCAAGGAATACACCTCGCTCCTCGAGGACACTCGCCGCCAGGCCCTCGACCGGCTCGTCAAGAACGCCACGCTGATGGGCGCCAACGCCGTGATCTCGATGCGATTCGACAGCTCCGAGATGGCGACCACGATGACCGAGATCGTGGCCTATGGAACAGCGGTCGTGATCGAGGTCGACGCGGGCGCTGCCCAGCCGACGACCGAGTAGGGAGACAGCGTGCTCAGCGCCTCCACCAGGGTCGCCGTCGCCCTTGTCGCAACCCTCATGCTCCTCGGCGGGCTCGGCCTGATCGCCATCGGCGGCACCACCGCGATCTCCGGCCTGTGGCCGGTGATCGCCGGCGCCGTCGTCCTCGTGGCGCTCGCGATCGAGCGCAACCGCTACCGCTCCGAGGCAGCCGAGCGATCGTTCGAATCGGTCGGGCCAGGCGGCGGCGAGCCGCCCGGCAGCCTCGATGGCCGGTTCGTCCCTCCAACGAGACGTTCGTCGACCCGACGACCGGTCTGACGATGCGGGTCTTTGTCGACCGCACGACCGGAGATCGGCGGTACGTGGCCGAGGGCTGACCTTCGTCGTGGTCCCGAATGCCGCAGGTCGCGTGGTATCCTCGCCGGCCCGAGCGGCGCGTCGCGCGCCGGGTTCCCGAGAGGCATGCAACGACCTCGATGAGCGCCTCCCCCGACGTCACCGCGACCGCGAAACCGTTGTCGGCGCACCGCTCGAACGGACGCGGCCGCGCCACCACCGCCGGCGCGAAGCGGGCCCGCGGCACGACGGCTGACCGCGCCGTCCGCAAGTGGCCGTACATCAATCGCGAGCTGTCGTGGCTCGAGTACGCCGGGCGGGTTTTGTTCGAAGCCGGCGACGACCGGAACCCGATTCTCGAGCGGATCAACTTCCTGACGATCTTCGCGAGCATGCTCGACGAGTTCTTCCAGATCCGGATCGCCGGCCTGCGCCAGCAGGTCCACGCCGGCCGGGCCACCACCTCTCCCGACGGCCGGTCCTCCGCCGAGCAGCTCGCGGCTGCGCGCGAGCGGGTCCTCGAGCTCGTCGCCGAGCACAGTGCGATCTGGGCAGACATCCGGCGGGCCCTCGCCGGCGCCGACATCGGGATCGTCAAATACGCTTCTATCCCGGACCATCACGCGGCCCTCCGCCAGCGGTTCATCGACGAGATCTACCCGGTCCTCACCCCGCTCGCCGTCGATCCCGGCCACCCGTTTCCGTACATCTCGACGCTGAGCCTGTCGATCGCGGTCGGCCTACGCGATCCCGAGACCGGCGAGAGCGGCTTCGCCCGCGTCAAGGTCCCCCAGATCCTGCCCCGCCTGTTCGAGGTCGAGCCGCACCGGTTCGTCCTCCTCGACCAGATCATCGAGGCCAACCTGGATCTCCTGTTCAGCGGAATGGAGATCCTGGAGCACCATCTCTTCCGGGTCACCCGCAACGCCGACCTCGCGATCGAGGAGGACGAGGCGGATGACCTGTTGATGGCGATCGAGGAGGAGCTCCGGCGGCGACGGTTCGGCGAGGCGGTCCGGCTCGAGGTCGAGCGCTCGATGCCGGTCGCGACCCGAGAGATCCTGCTCCACGGGCTCGGCCTCGGCGACGACGACGCGTACGAGATCCGGGGCATGCTCGACCTGACGGGCCTGCGCCAGATCGCGGACCTCGACCGGCCTGACCTCAAGAGCAAGCCCTGGACCCCGGTAACGCCGGCTCGCCTCGCGCCGCCGGACGAAGACGACCCCGCCGACGTGTTCGCCGCGATCCGCACGAACGACCTGCTCGTCCATCATCCGTACGAGAGCTTCGTCGCGTCGATCGAGCGGTTCATCGCCCAGGCGGTCGACGATCCCGAGGTTCTCACGATCAAGATGACCTTGTATCGGACGTCCGGCGATTCGCCGATCGTCCAGAACCTCATTCGCGCCGCCGAGCGGGGCAAGCAGGTAGTCGTCCTGGTCGAGATCAAGGCCCGCTTCGACGAGGAGGCGAACATCGTCTGGGCCCGCAAGCTGGAGCAGGCGGGCGCCCACGTGGTCTACGGGCTGGTCGGGCTCAAGACCCACTCGAAGGTCTGTCTCGTGGTCCGTCGCGAGGGCTCCGGGCTGCGCCGCTACGTCCACATCGGGACCGGCAACTACAACCCGAAGACCGCCCGGCTCTACACCGACCTCGGCCTGCTGAGCTGCCGGCCCGAGCTCGGCGCCGACGTGACGGACCTGTTCAACGTCCTGACCGGCCTGTCGCGCCAGAAGACGTTCCGGCGGCTGCTCGTCGCGCCCCACAGCCTCCGCTCGCGGTTCCTCGAGCTCGTCGACCGCGAGATCGCCCACGCCGCCGTCGGACACCAGGCGCGGATCGTGGTCAAGCTCAACGCCCTCGTCGACCAGCCCTCGATCGATGCCCTCTACCGGGCCTCGCAGGGCGGCGTCCGGGTCGACGTCATCGCCCGGGCCGCCTGCTCGCTCCTGCCTGGCGTCAAGGGCGTGTCGGACAACATCGCGGTCCGCTCGACCGTCGGCGAGTTCCTCGAGCACTCGCGGATCTGGGGCTTCGCCAACGGCGGCGAAACCGAGTGGTACATCGGCTCGGCGGACCTGATGGACCGTAACCTGGACCGACGGGTCGAGGCGATGGTCCCGGTCGAGGACGGCGACGCGCGGGCCCGGATCGGCGAGATCATCGAGACCATGCTCGAGGACGATCGACGGTCGTGGGCGCTCGGTCCGGATGCGAGCTGGCAGCGGGTCGAGGTCATCAACGGCCACCCCGGCACGTCCGACGTCCACGAGGTGCTGCGGCAACGGGCGATCGCCTCGACGGCCACCGCCACCACGCCCCATCGGCCGCGGGCGGGCGTCGGCTCCCTGGATCCGCGCGCATGACCAGGGAGCTGCGCCGATGAGCCCGACCCAGCGAAGCGGCAAGCCGATCGAGGTCGAGCTGAAGTACCGCGTGATCGATGCCGCGGCGGGCGATCGCTACCTCATCGCCGACGAGATCGCCGGGTTCCGGCCCTCCTCACCGGTCCGCTCGACGCAGGTCGAGGACCGCTACATCGATACCGCGGGCGGGGCGATGGCTCGGGCCGGGTTCGCGGCCCGCCTCCGCCAGACCGCCAAGACGACGACCGTCGCGGTCAAGTCGTCGGTCCGGCGGGTGGGCTCGGGCAATGTCCATCGGCGCGAGGAGCTCGAGGGTCCGGCCGATCGGACCGCCCATCCGCGCGACTGGCCGCCATCCGACGCTCGTTCGCTGATTCTCGAGCAGTGCGGCGACGCGCCCCTCGTGGAGGTCGTCACGATCCGGCAGCTCCGCCGGAAGCGGATCCTCGAGCTGGATGGGACGTCGGTCGAGCTCAGCCTCGACGAGGTGGACGCGGTCAGCCGGAGCCGGGTCATCGGGCGCTTTGTCGAGCTCGAGGTGGAGCTGATCGAAGGCGATGAGGCGGGCCTGGCGGCGATCGACAGCGCGCTGGCCGGAGACGCAGGGCTGGCCCCCGCCGAGACTTCGAAGCTCCAGTCCGCGCTGCGAGCGGTGGCGGCCGCGGAGCCGAAGCGCTCGCGGCGGAACGGTCCGATCCTGCCGGCGATCGACGATGACGAGCCTGATCCGAAGCCCGCGCCGCCGCGGGCGCGAGGGATCGTGGAGGCGGTGCTGGCCGAGCTCGAAACGACCGCTATCGCGGACGATGCCGACGCCGAGATCGACGGACCGGACGCAGCCGCTTTCCGGAAGGCGCCGATGGGCGCGACGACCGAGGAGACGACCGAGGGCACGACCGCCGCCGACGACGCGGCCGAGGAGGGCCCACG
>JACDAH010000056.1 GCA_013695505.1 Chloroflexota bacterium
CCGTCTGGATGAGGACGAAAGGAATTGCGTTACTGGACCGATTTGATGGTGCTGCCGATGTAGCTGAACTTGTCGCTGATCTGGTTTCCCAGGAACAGCATCGCCACGATTGCGACCACCGCGATCAACGCGAGGATGAGAGCATATTCCGCGAGACCCTGGCCTTCCTCCGTGCGATGAAGGCGGTCGAGAAGACGAAAGATTCTGGGCCGGATGAGCATGAGGTTCACCTCCTTTCTCCGGACAGTCTGGTGCGGCGCAATGGGTCCGTGGACCCCCGGTATCTGCCAGTCACGGTAGGCCATCGGGGCAAGGTGTCAATAGCCCGAACGGCCCGCCGGTGCGTCGAAGCCACCATGAATAGCGAACGACCGCCGGACACTTTCGTCCGGCGGTCGTTCCGTTCAGCCGAGAGGGCTAGATCGAGCTACCGACCGTGCTGAGGATCTTGCTGACCTGGCCGCCGAGGAAAATCAGGGCGACGATCGCAACGATCGCGATGAGAGCGAGGATCAGCGCGTACTCGGCGAGACCCTGGCCCTCCTCGTCACGCTTGAAGGAAGCGATGATTGCATGCAGGAACGACATATTTGGGTACCTCCTTTCCGTTGAAGCTCCACGACCCCCGCGGCGTGGGCGGCCGCCACCTTACGCAACGGCTCCGGCCAATGTCAATACCTCGGATGCGGTGTTCGGTGCGTTCCGGCACGACGCGGCGGCGGGCCGAACCACGCTCCCAACCCCCCCGCCTCGGCGCCGCGCGCCCGCTCCGGAATCCAGAACGACCGTCGGACCCGGTCCGGCGGTCGCTGTCGGTGGTTGGCGCTCGACTAGATCGAGCTGCCGACCGTGCTGAGGATGGTGCTGACCTGGCCCCCCAGGAAGATGAGGGCAACGATCGCAACGATCGCGATGAGGGCGAGGATCAGCGCGTACTCGGCGAGACCCTGGCCCTCCTCGTCACGCTTCAATGAAGCGATGATTGCATGCAGGAACGACATGCTTGGGTACCTCCCTCCGTTGAAGCTCCCCGACCCCGAATCGTGGGCGGCCGCCACCGTACGAACGGCTCCTGCGGATGTCAAGACGTTGCGTGCAGTGTCTGGTGCGTTCCGGCACGATGCGGCGGCGGGCCGGGGCCCCCGCTCCCAGCGCCTCGTGTCGGCGCACGCCCCCGCCACAAAATCCAAAAACGACCGTCGGACCCGGTCCGGCGGTCGTCATCGGAGGTCCCGACTCGACTGAATCGAGGGCCGGGACATGGAGAGGCCGTCGAGCGCGTTGCTCGACGGCCTCCGCCCAACAGAGTCGAAACTCGAACTAGATCGAGCTACCGACGGTGCTGAGGATCTTGCTGACCTGGCCGCCGAGGAAAATCAGGGCGACGATCGCAACGATCGCGATGAGAGCGAGGATCAGCGCGTACTCCGCGAGTCCCTGGCCCTCCTCGTCGCGACGGATCGCGGCGAGGAAACGGTGAACGAGTGCCATGCGGCAACCTCCTGGATGAGTACCCACCCCCGAGTGAGGGCTGCGCCATGATGGCAGGCGGCTGCAGGAACACCACTAGCCTATTCGTACCATCTCTTGTCTGCGCAGGGCCCGGTCCCGTTGGATGACCGAGGGCCCGCACTCAGGACGCGGCGTCGATCGCATCGCCCACGGCGTTCAGGACCGCGCTCAGGGTGCCGCCGAAGACGACCAGCAGCACGAGCGCGAGAAGAGCGGAGAGGGAGAGAATCAAGCCGTACTCAACGATTCCCTGGCCGGCGGAGGCGGGGCCGGGCCAGCTGGCGCTGAGCAATCGGCTGATAGGGGCACGGCCGGCGCCGTCGGACTCAGGCGGGCTCTTCGTGGTCATCGGTCGGCGTCGAGATGTCGGCCCGGAGCTGGAGCGTCCCGCCTCCGTTGCTCAGCTCGGCGGCGATCCCGATCGTCGCGGCCCGCTGCTCGATCTCGCGCCAGGTCGACACCGGAAGCGCGACGATCGCCGCCTCGCGCGCCGCCACGGAGCGCGCCTCGGCCCGTTCGCGCCGGTCGGCCATCATCGATTCGAGGGCCGGCGGCAGGTCCTTGTCGCTGCCTTCGACCGCCCTGAGCGCGGCCGCGACCTCGTGGTCGGCATCGGCCATCTGCTTGGTCGGGTCGCGATCGGCGGTGACCAGCGCCTCGACGACGTCCTCGGACCAGTCGAGCCGGATCGCGATCCGGTCGGGCCGGCTGGACAGATAGCCGGTCAGGGCCTCATCGATGATCCGGAACAGGTTGCTCTCGAGGTCGACCTCGATCCGGCGGTCCTGGCCGACCGAGTCGAACTCGACCGCGATCCCCGCGCGGCGACCGCGCTCGCGGGCCGCGCGCCGCAGGGTCGGGACCAGTCCGAGGTCGTCGAGGACCATGGGACGGACGTCAAAGATGAACGTTTTCGTCGCGTCGAGGGTCTGCTGGACCATCGAGACGAGAAGGCGAACCTCGCCCCGCGCCCCGTCGGGATCGCGGCCGAGGAGCCGTTCCACGATCTGGGCCTGGAGGACGATGTTCGTCAGGCTCTGGGCGGGGCCGTCATGCATCGCCCGGGCAATCTCGCGGCGGAGATCCTCCTGGGCGTTCAGGACGATCCGCGACATCGGCGAGCCGGTGCCCTCGCCGGCGGTCAATCGCGCCGGGCCCTGGCTCGCTCCGCCACCGTCGGGAAGCGCCGTCCCGAAGACCTCCGCCAGCTCGAGCAGGCTGTCGCGGAAGCGGGCGAGCGTCTTGCGCTTGCCCTCGAGGACATCGACCTGGGCCTCCATGACGGCATGCCGCCGGGTGAGCGAGACGAGCAGGGTGTTGAGGGCGACGAGGTCCTCCGCCGGGAGGTCGACGCCTGCGCTGAGCTTCTCGGTCGTCTGGACGCGGCGAAGCTCGTGGCGCGTGGCCTCGCTCGCGGCCTGGGCAACGAGCATCTCGATCTCGACGAGCTCGGCATCGAGACTCGAGATCTCGGCGACGAGATGGCTGGCGAGGTCGCCACCAGGCGCGGCGACCGCCGAGGCGTCGTGGGACGGGGGCACGAGGTCGATCAGTCCTCCGGCATCCGGATCCAGCCCTGACGCATCGCGTACACGACGGCCTGGGTCCGGTCGTTGACCGACAGCTTGCGGAGGATCGAGCTCATGTGGTTCTTCACGGTCTGCTCGCTGATCGACAGGGCATAGGCGACCTGCTTGTTGGTCATGCCCTGGGCGATGTTGTCGAGGATCTCGACCTCGCGCGGCGAGAGCGGCGCGAAGATCGGGGCGGCCTCCTGACCGTAGACCGCGAGCTCGCGGAACTCCTTGAGCACGCGCGAAGCAACGGCCGGCTTCGAAAAGACCTTGTCGTTGATCAGGTACTCGCCGCTGACGACGCGGCGGATGATCGTGACCAAATCGTCCGGGCCGACGTCCTTGAGGATGAACGCCGCGGCGCCGGCCTTGATCGCATCGAACAGGGCGTCCTCGTCCTCGGACGGGGCGAGGACGATGATCCCGGTCGAGGGCAGCTCGCGCTTGATCCGCTGAGTCGTCTCGATGCCGCCCGGGGCGGGCAGCGCGAGGTCCATCAGGATGATGTTCGGCGACGTCTCGATCGCCCGATCGATCGCGGTTCGGCTGTCGTCGGCCTCCCCGACGACCTCGAAGTCCGGCTCGCGCTCGAGGATGTTCCCGATCCCGACCCGGAACAGGGCGTGATTGTCGACGATGAGGATGCGGGTCAGCTCCCCGTCCCCTCGCCGGTCCGGACCGCCCCTCCGGCGTTCTCGACCGTCATAGTTCATCAGCTGCCCTCCTCTGTTCTCACCGGGATCGCCAGCCGGACGAGCGTGCCACCGTCCGGCCGGGAATGCACCTCGAACCCGGCGCCGATGAGCTCGGCCCGTTCCCGCATGAATTGCAATCCGAAGTTTCGTCGACCGCGAGCGGCCACGGCGCCGACATCGAAGCCGCGGCCATCGTCGCGGACGCTCAGGACCCAGTTGCCATTCTCGATCACGCTCGCGACCGTGACGGCCGAAGCGGCACCGTGCTTGCGGACATTCTGCAGTGCTTCCTGCACGACGCGCAGGACGACCGTCTGCTGGGTGCCGGTCAGGCGCTCCGGCGAGGCGGTCATGTCGTGGCTGATCGCGAGACCGGTCAGGGCCGTCGTCCGCCCGATCGCGTCCGAGATCGCGCCGTCGAGGCCGAGCTCGTCGAGGACCGGCGGACGGAGCTGGCTGATGAATGTCCGGACCGAGCCGAGCTCGCGTCGGAGGAGGTCGCGCAGGAATCGGAGCTCCGTCCGGGCGGCCCTGATGTCGGTGTCGATCACGCGCTCGATGTACTCGACCTGGAAGATGGCGTTCGAGAGCGTCTGGGCAGGGCCGTCGTGGACCTCCTGGGCGAGCCGGGACCGCTCCGACTCCTGGGCTTCGACGATCCGCATCTGGATGTCGGTCGGGAGCTGCTCGCCGGCGCTGACGAGGCTCGAGTCGCCGCGTTCCAGGAAGAGCCACATCGCCTCGAGGCTGCGGAGCGCGATCTCGAGCTTGGCGAGCTCCGTCTGCTGCCGGCCCAGCTCCGTGCCGAGACCGTCGACGTCGGTTCGGAGCGAGCGGACGCGGGCGTCCTCGGCTCCGGCCTCGGCAGCCGCTGCGGCTCCGTCGTCGGGTCCGCGCTCGGCAGCCGTCGGCGTGTGGCCGCGGGACTCGGGGCGGCCGCGCTCGATCGCGTCGAGCTCGTCGCGGAGGGCCTGCCACTGCGACAACTGGTCGGTGTACGCGGTGCGATAGCGCTGGCTGACCGTCCGGAGCGTGTTCGCGCTGTAACCGACCGCCTCCGACGCTTCCGCGCGGAGACCGTCGATCCGCGCGTCGCGGACAGTTCTGATGTCATCGCTGGACCGGGCCACGTCCATTCGTTCCGGAGTATACGGGCCGGTCACGGACAAACGATGCGCCAGGCCCGCACGTCGGCCACCGCCGCGGCGGCAGCCGGATCGGCTGAGGAGCCGAGATCGAGGGGCTCGAAGCAGTCTGCGCCGGGGCCGCCGGCGGCCAGCGTGGCGCCGAACGGGTGGTCGCGGCTGACGACGACGACCATCCCGGCCCCGAATCGTTGAGCGAGATCGAGCACGCTCGCGGCCGATTCGTGGGGCAGGGCGAGCGCGGTGCCACCCGAGACGTACGGCAGCCAGATCGGGTAGTCCGTGATGACCGGGGTGGTCCCGCCCCCTCGGGCCGCGTCCAGCCGCTCGTCGAGGGCGGCGAACGTTCGCTCCGTTCCGACCGACCCGGTTCCGAAGCTCGGCAGGACCACGGCCGAGAAGAGCAAAGCGCCGGAGACGGTCAGCGCGGGGGCGAGCCAGGCGACCGGCCGCGTCCAACCACGGCGCCGGCCGATTGCCACGATCATCCGGTCAAGGGCGAGCAACGCCGAGATCACGAGGAGCACGTGGATCGCTCCGGCGGCGTGGAGGAACGTGCCCCAGGTCGTGGAGACGGGGAAGATCAGGCCGGTCACGAGGAAGATCACGGCCGAGACGAAGAGCAGCGGCTGGAGAGCCCGCGTCCGCACGATCCACGGCAGGCCGACGAGCCCGATCAGCGACAGGGGCGCCCCGGGCACGAGAAGGACGTCGAACAGGTTGTGCTCGATGCCCTGGACCCGCATGTCGAGCAGGCGGCCGGCGCCGATCGCGAGGTAGCGCGGGACCGTCGGGGGATCGCTCCAGGCGAAGATGTCGGTGCCCTGGATCGAGAGTGCGTTCGTCAGCGCCTGGCCGGGGAGCGGGCTGCCGAACACGAGCCAGTCGCGGATCGCCCACGGGGCGAAGATCGCGGCAGCGACGATGGCCGGGATGGCGATGAGGATTGCCCGCTCACGCCATGATCTCGGGAGCCGGCACGCGAGGACGACCCAGACGATCGCCAGCCACGCCGCCTCATTGCGGGTCAGCGCGGCGAGACCGAGGACGACCCCGAGCCCGAAAAGCAGCCCGCGCGGTCGCCCCGCACCCGGTTCCCCCGCGCCGCCCTCGACCGCCCGCCGGAGCCGCCTGATCAGCAGGCCCGCCCCGAGCGTCAGCGCGGCGAAGAGCATCGTGGAGTCGGGCAGGGTGGAGTGGAGGATCAGCGGCAACGAGACGGCGGCCGTCAGCCCCGTCCCGACCGCCAGCGTCCGCGCCCGCCCGACCGGCAGTCGTCGCTCCTCCGCCACATCTGCGGCGAGCCTCCAGGCCAGGACCGGCACGAGCGCCCCGAACAGGACCGAGCTGACCTGGGCCGCGGCGAAGGTCGCTCCGAACAAAGCCATGGGAATGGCCGCCGCGATCGTCGGCAACGGTAGCCAGACCTCGAAGGCCTCGCGCGGCACGATGAGCGGCGGCGTCTGGAAGCTCCACAGCGAATCGCTGACGAGGCCGCGGCCGGCCAGCAGGTTGCGGGCGACATCGACGTAGTAGGCGGTGTCCTCGGGCTTCGGGAAGACCACGAGACTCGCCGCGTACCAGCGGACGACGAGCGCGACGGCGAACACGACGAGCGCCGCAATGACCGCTTCGCGCTGCCTCAAGGCGTCGCCAGCACCGGCTCGGAGCAGCGGTCGTCGCCCGAGACCGTGCAGATCGGGTAGAGGGCGAGATCCGGCAGGCTGCCGTGGGCGCCGGGCACGGCGAAGGACGGCGGACCGATCCAGGTCGGACGAACCATGGTCCCCTGGAGCAGCGGCCCGAGCACGGCCGCCGCGTCGTCGCGCTCGACGATCAGCCAGCGCGGATGGTAGGCCCGGGCGACGGCCTCGATCGTGTCGAGTGGGTCATCCGGGGTCACGATCCCGCCGCGGCCGGTCCAGTACTTGATCCCCGCGGCGTCGATCGAGAGGATTCGCTCGTCCATCCCCACGCCAAGCCGGTCGAGGGCCGCGGCGACCGCGATCCGAGGCTGACGGCTCTCGTCCCACGTCCTCTGGACCCCGAGCGCGTACACCGGCACGAGGGCCAGGACGAAGACAACCACCGCGGTCACGAAGATCGAGCCGGCCCTGCCCGCATCCCAGCGGGGTCGGCGGGCGGCCATCCAGCCGACCGCCGCGAGAACGCCCTCGAGCGCGAGGATGTAGGCGTGGCCCGACAGCCCGATCGCGGAGTGGATGAACGCGCCGCCCGGGACGTGGACCGGATAGATGATCGCCGCCGCCAGGAACACGACGATTGCGTGGACGAACCACGGCTGGAAGTCGGTCGTGTGGCGATGCCGCCATGCCCCCATGACCATGAACGGGACGAGCACGATCGAGCCGATGATCACCGAGAAGTTGGCGATCGCGGCGACCAGGCCGAGGACGCGGACCTGGACGATCTGAGCGATGCCCTGGTCGAGGAATTTCGCGATCGACGGCTGGGCGGTAAGGCTGTTCCACTCCTGCATCGTCCGGATCCAGAGCGCGTCGCCGCTCGAGGCGGTCGGCGAGATCGAGCCGAAGACGGCGAACTGGCGGGCCCACCACGGGGCCATGACGAGCAGGTACAGGCCGAAGCAGATGACGGCCGAGCGGAACGGGATCTTCGGCGCGATCAGGCCGTGCGAGCGGATCGAACGGATCCGGTCGTAGAAGAAGATGAGCGCGGTCGTCAGGCCGAGGAAGATGCCGTCGTTCCGGGCGAGCGATGCCAGCCCGACGAGCAGGCCCGCGAGCGCATAGGCGCGGGCGTCGCCCTTCAGCCCGCGCGCGACCAGGAAGATCGTCGCGGCGACGAGTGGCTGGAGGATCCCGAAGTTCTCGGGCTGGGACATGAATGCGGCACCGGCGCCCGGAGCGGCAGCGAGGAGCCCGGCGCCGATCCCGACGGACGTGCGGAGACCCGCGTCCCTTGCGATCAGCCAGACGAGCGGCGCGGTCAGCGAGCCGATGATGACCATCGGCATCGCCGTCATCAGCGGCGAGCTGCCAAAGACCGTCGTGAACCCGGCCTGGATGATCGACGCAAGTGGCAGCCAGTGGGCGTTGCTCGGGATCGGCAGGACCGGGACCGCGGGGATCTTGCCGCCGACCTCGGCGAAGACCCAGATGAAGTCGACGCTGAAGCCGTGGCCTGTGGCAAGTGACCGGCCGACGTCGACGTAGTAGTAGGAATCGGGGTAGGCGGGGTCGGGGTAGGCGATCGCCAGAATCAGCCGGACGACGAAGGCGAACGCGAACAAAAGCAGGGGAATTCGGAGGGAAATACGCACGGCCGGTGCAGCGTAGCACCCGTCCTTTGGCGCTCGGAGTGGTACGAATCGGCTAGTCCGGGAGACCCGGCACGGGTCGGGGACGGAGCATCTGACGGCGGGTAGCATGGCCGCGATGTCTGCATCCGGGGTGGATCGCCGGGGGCGCCGCCTGAACCTTCTCCTCGTCGCCGTCGGGTTCCTGGGGCTCCTTGCCGGGATCGAATGGTTCGTGATCGGCCTGGGCAAGGATCCGCTGTCGGACGTGCACGCCTACTACGACGCGGCCGACCGCCTGAACCACGGCGCCGCGCTCTACGCCCAGACCGCGACGACCAACGAATCGGCCTTCTACCGCTATCCGCCGCTGCTCGCTCTCCTCTTCCGGCCGCTGGCGCTCCTCCCGTTCCCCGCCGCCGCGGCGATCTGGGAGGTCATCGTCGTGGGGTCGCTCGTCGGGATCATCGCCCTGATCCGGCCGGGGCTGCGCGGCTGGAGCCTCGTCGGGATGATCGCCCTGCCGATCGTGTGGAGCGTGGTCATCGGCCAGGCCCAGGTCCCTGTGACGCTGCTGATGGTGCTCGGGCGGCCGTGGTCGCTCGCGCTCGCGACCCACCTGAAGATCTTCCCTGCCCTGGCCGCGATCTGGTGGATCGGCCGGCGCGACTGGCGGTCGCTCGCCATGTTCCTCGCGTGGAGTGCCGGCCTGGCGGTGCTCCAGCTGGTCCTCGAGCCGCAGGGCAGCCTCGCGTTCCCCGGCGTCTTCAATCTCGCCCAGATCGGCGAAGTGCGGAACTGGTCGCCGTACGCGATCTCGCCGGTCCTGTGGGCGGTGCTGGTCATCGGCGGAACGATTGCGGCCCGGCGGCTGGCGCCGACGCGCTGGGGCTGGGCGGCCGCGGTGACCGTGTCGGTGCTCGCGACGCCGCGCCTCCTCCTCTATCAGCTGATGACGCTTCTCGCGGGCCTGCGCGAGCCCAGCGACGATCGGGCGGCGCGCGACCGTGGGGCGTACGTCGGCACGGGCCCGTTCGTGTCCCGCCCGCCGGCGTCCACCGTGCGCGAGCCGTGAGAGACCGGGAGGCCGCCCCTGCCGCGCCTTCCCGGGCCGCCCCCGCGGCGCGGCGCCGGGCCGCCCGTTCGAACACCTCGGTCTGGGTGATCGCAGCCGCCGTGGGCTGGGCCGGCGTCGGCTACCTCGGCTGGATCATGTTCTCGGCCACACCGCGGATCGCCGCCTTCGATCTCGACCTGCTCGTCAACGCGGGCCGCCTCATCGGCCAAGGCGGGTCGCCGTACAGCCCGGCACTCGTCGCCGGCCAGCCGCCCCTGGCGGTCGACCTGTTCTATAGCTACCCGCCGGTCGTCGGCCAGGCGCTCGCCCCGATCGCCGGCTTGCCGCTGGGCCTGATCGCCGTCCTGTGGTCGGCGATCGCGATCCTGCTCTTTGCCGCCGTCACCGTCCGGATCGCGGCCCTCGTCGGCTCGACCGCCCGGCCGCGGACCGTGGCCGCGGCCGCGATCGCCGCCGCCGCCGCCACCTTCCCGCTGCTGATCGCGGTCCTGTTCGGCAACCTCGACGCGTTCTTCCCCTGGCTGTTCGGCCTCGTACTGGTCGGAGCGCTCTCGACGCGGCCACGCGACCAGGCGATCGGCGGGGCTGCGATCGCTCTCGGGGCGCTGACGAAGCTCTATCCCAGCGGCTTCGGGCTGTGGTTCGTCGTCCGATCGGCCCGGCCGTCACGCGACGCGGCCAGCCGCCGCCAGTGGCTCATTCCCGTGGCCGCCGCGATCGTCGCGACCCTCGCCGTCGTCGCCGTCAGCGTCCTCGTGTTCGGTCTCGGCCCGTGGCAGGACTACGCGTCGGTGGCCGCGACCGCGGCCCGTGCCGAGCTCGTCGATCCGCGCAATGGCGGACCCGCCGCCCAGCTCGCCCTCTGGCTCCACGCCGACAGCGGTCTCGCCCGCCTTCTCCACCTGCCCGTCCTGGCTGCCGCCCTCCTCGCGATCGCCGGAGCGGCGTGGTTCCGCGAGGACGTCGTGGAGAGCCTGGCGATCGCCACCGTCGCGACACTCGTCCTCCTGCCCGTATCGTGGATCCACTACCCGGCGGCGCTCTTGCCGTTCGTCGCCGCGGCAGTTCTTCGGGCCCACGGCCGGGATCCCGCCACGGATCGTCGGGTCCGGGTCCGGGTCCTGGCCGTCGCCGCTCTCGTCGCCGCGGCCATCTCGATCGCCTGGCTGCCGAGCCTGTGGCTCGCCGTGGGGCTGGCG
>JACDAH010000421.1 GCA_013695505.1 Chloroflexota bacterium
GCCGAGCCTAGCGCATCCGCCGCCGGTCGCCGCGTCGGAACGCCAGGCGAAGCAGCGACACCCGCAGGCGGCGATACGAATCGCGCAGCGTCCTGATCCGCTCGTCCCCGAGCTCCCGCCGGCCGTAGGCCACCTCGACCTTCGCCGAGGCAACGGTCTGGAGCTCCGGCCGGGCCGCCGGCAGGATCTCCCCGAGCGCCGTCGCGTACTCGTATGCCGTCTGGGTCGGACGCGGCCCGAACCCGAACCGCCGGGCAAGCCCGACGACCGATGCATATACGCCCTCGGGCGTCGACGCGCTGCGTGGGCCACGCCGCCAGGCGAGGAAGCCCGCGGTGCCGACGGCGGCCAGGAGCAGGACGGCGATGACGACGAATGGCCCGTTGCCCGGGCCGCCGTCGCGGGTCGAGGCGCGGCCCGCGACGGGCCTGCCGCTCGGACGGTCGTCACCGCGGTCTGCCGCGATGCTCGGGATGGCCAAGGGAGCTCGCGGCGTCGCCGTCGCGATAGGGATCGGAATGCCCTCGATCAGCTTCTCGGTCTGGTCGAGCCCGTTGCCGGTCGGATCGAACTTGTACCAGCCGATGCCAGGGAAATAGACCTCGACCCACGCGTGGGCTGCGCTCGTCCTGATGACCTCATGCCCGGTGGCGACATCGAGCCGCCCGGGCAGGAAGCCCTCGACGATCCGGGCCGGGATGCCCTCCGATCGGAGGAGGACTGCCATGGTGCTTGCGTAGTGCTCGCAGTAGCCCTGGCGGAACTTGGCGAAGCACTCGACGATTGACGGGTCGTGGTCGCACACCCCGAGCACGTTGGTCTTGTACTGGAACTTCGACTTGTGGAGCTCGTTGACGATCACCACGGCCAGGTCGTAGGGCGTCTCGTGGCCATCCGCCTTGGCCGCCGCGTTGATGTCGGCGAGGAGCATGTCGGCCGATGGGCCCATCGCGCCGTCGGGCAATGCGGTGTACCGCTCGAGGAGCCCCTCCGGGTAGGCGTCGCCTGCCGCGCGCAGACGGTTCTGGGTCAGGCCGCCCGCGACATCGGCCAGCTCCTGGACGTCGGCGACCACGGTGTACGGGTCGCGACCGATCTCGATCGACTGGAAGTAGCCGTCTTCGCCGGACATGCTGAGGGTGGCGTCGCGATCGATCGCGAGTGGATCGATCGGGCTGAAGGCGACCCGGAACAGCCCGCCCGATGGCACGATCCGGAACTGCTCCTGCGTCCGGGCGGCGCTCTCGGGGATCTGGTCGGCGGTGCCGTCCAGGATGCCGGTCCCGGCCGGCCGCGCCACACTGCTCGGCTCGGTGTTCTGCCAGCCCGTCATCGTGAACGTGTCGTAGGCGGTCGCCCGCCAGTAGAACGGCCGGTCATCGCCGGGCTGCCGGAAGATCTCGAGGGCGGGATCGTTCGAGGTGTTCCACACGCCACCGACCGTCACCTGCTGGCCGAAGGACGGAACGCCCAGGCCGCGACTGTTCGGATTGGCGGGGATGATCCGCTGGAGCCACTGGCTGATATCGACCAGGGTCGGCCGGGCCTCGTCCCAGAAGCCGGCCAGCGGCGCCGAGCGGGCGGTCGCGGTCAGGACGAGCGAGCCGAAGATCGCCATCGCGATGAACACGGTCCCGCCCCGGAGGTAGAGCGAGCCAACGGTCGTGGGGTCGCCGATCCGGCGACGGATCCACGTCGCCCGTTCTTCGAGGGCGTGGAGGCGGGTCAGGAGGAAGAGGGCGGCCATCGAAAACAGGACCAGGAACCAGACTTCCTGATACGTGGCCGACATGTTGGCGACGAGGATCGTGCCGAGGACGATGATCGCGCCGATCGGCCGGCCGTGGCGGAAGACCGCAGACGCCGCGAACTGGCCGTTCGCCCAGCACAGGAACCCGAGGACAAGCAGGTAGTGCCCGGTCTCTCGGGTGAGCGGCAGGCGCCGGACGGCGAAGTCGAGGACTGCATTCGCCGCCGATCCGGCTGCGGCCTGGTAGCGCGCGGCCGGTGATCCGCCGACGCCGAGGATCGAGCCGACGATGATGGGCACGATCAACGCCGCGAAGGCAGCCCCGATGAGGTGGGCGACCGGGCGGCTCCAGCGGGCACGGGCGCCGACGAAGCCCGAAAGCACGCCGCCGATCGAGACCCACGGCAGGAAGTCCGTGGCGTCGCGATTGCCGAGGACGAGCGCTGCATCGTCGAGGGACCACGCTACGGTCACGGCGAGGATCGCGATGAGGAGCAGGCTGATCCAGCCCTCGGTGGGGGCGGCAAGGAGACGGGAGCGGAGCGAGGCGGTCATGATCCCAGCGACTCTGCGAGCGACTTGCCCGGCGTGATGGAGTGGACCTTCAACTCGTACTCCGCGAGCGTGTGGCGGAGGGCGCGTGCACGCTGCGCGCGCTGTTCGACGGTGGCCTGATCGGGCTCAGGCAGCCGTTCCCCGAGCCGCGCCCGAACGGCCCGGTCCTGCGCATCGGCGGCGGTCGCGTCGAGGGCCACGATGACCGAGCCGATCCCCCGTGTTCGCAGGGCGGCGATTGGGCGAACCCAGGCACGGTCCGTAGAGGGCGTGATGACAATCACGGTCATCCCTCGGCGCAGGCGGCCGGCGGCATTGACGAGGCTCTCGACAAGTGCCGTCGTGCCGTCACCGTCGACCGCGGCCAGGAGCTGCATGATCTTGAGGTGCTGGCGCGAGCCGCGGTCGACCGGGACGATCGCCTGGCGATGGCCATTCACGGCGAGCCCGACGGCGCGATTCTCGAGAAGCGCCTTGGCCGCAATGGAGGCGGCCGCCCGGACCGCCACCTCGACGGTCGATTCGTCACCGTTGCCGCCCTGGACCGAGCGCTCGAGGTCGAGGAAGATCCAGGCGTCGGCGGTCTGCTCGAGCTCGAACTCCTTGACCTGGATCTCGCCGTGGCGCGCCGTTGACTTCCAGTGGATCCGGTTGAACGCGTCGCCCGGGGCATACGGTCGGACCGCGGTCGCGAGCGGCGACGTCTGGAGGGTCCGCTCGGGCGCGGCATGGCTGCCCTCGATGCTCGCGGCGGGCAGGCGCCACAGCGGGAGCGGCTCGACCCGCGGATAGACGACGACGGCGACCCCCTGCCCCACCGACGCTGACGCCTCGAAGAAGCCGAACGGATCGCCGGTCCGGATCTGGAGCGCCTCGACCCGGAAGTGTCCGCGCCGGGTCAGCGGCGCCCGGACCAGCCACGATCGCTCCGCGCGCGATCCGAGTGCGATCGCCCGACCGGGCAACCCGCCCGGCAGCGTGGTCGGGTTGTGGATCTCGAGCCACGGCTTCGGCACGCGGCTGGTGTTGCGCAGGGTGTAGGTGATCTGGAGGCGGTCGCCGACGTGCCCGGTCAGCTGGTTGACGGAATAACCGGCCTCGAGGTCGGCCAGGCCGAGCCGGGTCAGGATGTACGAGCCGCCGATCACGAGGATCGAGAGGTAGACCAGATAGAACAGGAACTCCAGCTCGGTCGAGAACGCGGCGATCAGGAGGATCGCAGCGATCACGATCAGCTGGAAGCGTCGGATCATCGGGTCGGGCCGGCGGTCAGGGTCGTGGCCGTCAGGCGCTCGCGGCGCCCTGCTTGGTCGGTTTGATCGATCGCGGCGCGTTTGGTCCGCCGGTCGGCCGGATCCCGTCGATCGCGATCGTGTCGAGGAGCTCGCGGACAACGCTGCCGGATAGCACGTCGTGGATCGACGAGCTGGTCTTGATGATGAGGCGATGGGCGAGGGCCGGCTCGGCGAGGGCCTTGATGTCGTCCGGGATCACGTAGTCGCGCCCGAGCAGCCCGGCAAGCGCCTGGCCGGCCCGGTACAGGGCGATCGAGCCGCGGGGGGAGGCGCCGAGGTACACATCCGGATGGGTTCGGGTGGACCCGACGAGCCGGACGATGTATTCGGCGACCGACGGGTCGACGTAGATGTCGCGGATCGCGTTCTGCATTCCGCGCAGCTCGTCGACCGAGCAGACGACGTCGAGCTCCTCGAGCGGGTGGGAGCGCTTCTGTTCGTCGAGGATCACGATCTCTTCGAGCGGCTGCGGATAGCCGAGCCGGATCCGGAGCATGAAGCGATCGAGCTGGGCCTCCGGCAGGGCGAACGTCCCCTCGTACTCGATCGGATTCTGGGTCGCGATGACGAGGAACGGGTCGGGCATCGTGTAGGTGGTGCCATCGACCGTCGCCTGACGCTCCTCCATGGCCTCGAGGAGGCTCGACTGGGTCTTCGGCGTCGCCCGGTTGATCTCGTCGGCGAGGACGACCTGGCTCATGATCGGGCCTGGCCGGAACTCGAACTCCTGCGTCTTCTGGTTGTAGATCGAGAGTCCGGTCACGTCCGACGGGAGGAGGTCCGGAGTGAACTGGATCCTTCGGAAGCTGCAGCCGAGGCTCCGAGCGATGGCCTTGGCGAGCACCGTCTTGCCGGTGCCGGGCACGTCCTCGATCAGGAGGTGGCCGCGGCACAGGAGCGCGACGAGGGCGAGGCGGACCTCATGATGCTTGCCGACGATCACTCGTTCGACGTTCGCGAGGACCTTCTCTCCGGTCTGCTCGAGGGTCGTCATCGGGCTCCTCAATGGAATCGCCGATCAGGGTTCCGGCGATGGGGTCTGTTGGATAGTACGTCCGGTTGGCGCGAGAGGTTCGAGAGCGAACCTGTGACGGCCGTCAGCGTGGCGGTGTGGTGTCTCCTCGGCGTTGGGAGCGACAGCTGCCGGGCGGCCTGGGACGCGGCCCTCAGCCGCGGATCAGGGTCGACAGGCCGACGCCGAGGGTCAGGATTGCGCCGGCGCCGCTCATCGTGGCCAGGATCCACTCGCCGCCGGTGCCGGCAGCGTAGGCCATGAACGCGAGCAGACCGCCCATGACGGCGGCGATCGCGGCCAGCCCGAGACGCTCGAGCCACGGTCGCTGCTCGGCAACCGGCGGAGGTCCGGGATCCGCCGGACCGCCGGTCGGTCGCGCCGGTGCGGGAGGACGGTCGCCCGTCATCGACCGACGGTCTTGAAGTAGCGCGTCAGGAGGTCGCCGGCGAGCGGCGCGGC
>JACDAH010000085.1 GCA_013695505.1 Chloroflexota bacterium
GCTTCGACCTGACGGTCACCTCGGGGACGGCGGGAACGGTGGCCCTGTCGGTCGCCGGCGCCCCGTCGGGCTGGAAGGCCACCCTCCACGGAGGCGGGTTCGTCGTCAGCGGGATCTCGGCCGCCCCCGGCAAGCCCGGAACGGCCCGTCTCGACGTCGACATCCCCGCCGACACGACCGCATCCACGGGGACCCTGACCGTCGCCGCGAAGATCGGCTCGCAGAGCGCCAGCCTCGCGATCACGGTCGGCGTCGATGCCGGAGTGGCCGGCGACATCACGCTCACCACGAGCTCGCCAACCCTGACCGGTTCGAGCGACTCTCCGTTCAACTTCGACCTGACCCTCACCAATGGGTCGGCCCAGGACCAGACCGTGTCGGCGACCGCCACCGGGCCGCAGGGCTGGGTCATCGAGACGAAGCTGTCCCAGGCGAACGCCGCGAGCACGGTCGTCAAGGCCGGCAGCTCCACGACGATCTCGGTCACCGCGACGCCGCCGGCGGGTGCGCCGGCAGGTCACACCGACCTCCTCGTGACGGCCACCGCCGGCACGAAGACGATCACGGGCCCGCTCGGGATCGACATCACCGGCACCTACACGATGAGGATGTCGCCCCCGGGCGAACTCCTGTCCGCGCACGGCTCGGCGGGCTCGGAGACGCGGCTCGCCCTCCAGATCAAGAACACTGGCACCGCTCCACTCGCCGGAGTCACGGTCACCGCGACACCGCCAACGGGCTGGGATGTCAAGTACGAACCGGCCGGCGGCAAGGTCGACGTGCCGGTCGGGGAGACGCCCGTGACCGTCACCGCGATCATCACCCCCTCGGCCGATGCGGTGGCCGGGGACTACGTCGTGACGTTCAACGCGGCAAGCGCCCCTGATGGCACGAACGCCGCCGCGGCGAGGTCGAATGCCGACATCCGATTCACCGTGGAGACGTCGCCGATCTGGGCCCTCGTCGGGCTGGCCGTGATCGCGCTGATCATCTTCGCCCTCTTCTACGTCTTCCGGACCTACGGCCGCCGATGACGGCGCCGTCCAGCCGACCGGTCCGCAAGAAGATCGGCCGGCCGCGCGCAGCTGACGCCAGCGCCGCCGCGACACGGCCGGTCCGGAGCCAGGGGGACGATCGGCCGCGTGCCCCGATCCGGACGCGCGGCTTGACCAAGGCTTATGGCGATCTCATCGCCGTCGACCACCTCGATCTCGAGGTCCAGGCCGGCGAGATCTTCGGGTTGCTCGGCCAGAACGGCGCGGGCAAGACGACGACGATCCTCATGCTCCTGGGGCTGACCGAGCCGACCGAGGGCCAGGCCCGCGTGGTCGGGCTCGACCCGGCCCGACGACCCCTCGAAGTCAAGCGGCGGGTGGGCTATCTGCCCGATGCGGTCGGGTTCTACGCCGACATGACCGGGCGCCAGAACCTGCGCTACACCGCGGCCCTCAACCGGATCGACCGCGACGAGGCTGAGGCGACGATCGATGTCGTCCTGGAACAGGTCGGTCTGTCGGCCCGGGCCGACGATCAGACCGAGCAGTACTCGCGGGGCATGCTCCAGCGCCTCGGCATCGCCGACGCGCTGGTCAAGGATCCGGACGTCCTCATCCTCGATGAGCCGACGACCGCCATCGATCCCCTTGGCGTGAGCGAGATCCTCGAGCTCCTGCGCCAGCTCGTCAACGAGCGCCAGATGGCGATCCTCCTCTCGAGCCACCTCCTCAACCAGGTCCAGTCGGTGTGCGACCGGATCGGGATCTTCGCCGCGGGGCGGATGATCGGCCAGGGAACGATGGACGAGCTCGCCCATCGGTTCGGCGACGACGTCGCGCACGTCGAGGCGGGCTTCCAGGCCGACGACAGCGCCGGCGAGGCGCGCGTCCGCGAGGTCCTCGCCGCGATCCCCAGCGTGGTCGAGGTAACGGGACCGCGCCGCCCGGCCGACGCCTGGGTTGTCGGTGTGAAGCCGGCCGAGGACGAGACAGGGGTCCGCCGGGCGATCCTGGCCGCGGCGTCTTCGACCGGGCTCGACCTGACCTCTGTGCGCCCCATGGCGCCGTCGCTCGAGGACATCTACCGGCGCGCGGTCGAGCGGGCCGCTCATGGCCATGCGAGGGACGTCCGATGACCGCCGGGACCCCGCCCGTCATGGGCGCCGCCGCTCCCGCTCCCGCTCCGGCCCGGGCCCGCCGGGCGCGCGATGGGGAGATTCCGTCGAGTCGGGAGCGCTCCGTGCCGCGGGCCGGCTGGATGGTCGTCGCCCGCAAGGAGCTCGGCGACCACGTCATGTCGGCCCGGTTCGTGGCGCTGTTCTTCGTCATCGGCATCGCCGCGATCGTCCCGCTCTACTTCGCGGCCGACGCGATCCGATCCGCCGCCTCCACCAACAGCCTTCCGTCGGCCCGATTCCTGGCGTTGTTCTGGTACGGACCGCCGGTCAACAACGGTCAGGTGACCCTGCCGAGCGTCTCCGGCTTCCTCGCCATCGTCGGGCCCCTCCTGGGTCTCTCGTTCGCATTCGACGCGGTCAACGGCGAGCGGGCCCAGGGGACGCTGCCGCGGCTCCTCTCCCAGCCGATCCATCGGGACGACGTCGTCAACGGCAAGTTCTTCGCCGGCCTCGCGGCGATCGGGATCGTCATCGTGGTGGTCGTCGCGTCCATCGCGGCCTTCGGGATCATCCGGCTCGGGATCGTGCCCACGGCGTCCGAGATCG
>JACDAH010000086.1 GCA_013695505.1 Chloroflexota bacterium
GCTTCGACCTCTGACCAGAACGACCTGAGATCGAACTGAGTTCCCCAATTAGCGCGTTCGGCGGCTGCCTGGAGGAGGGGATCGGGGTCGTTCGCCCTCATGCACCGTACGTCGTACGCTCCTGCACGCGGCTCAAGCTCCTCCATGCTGGCGGCAGAGACCGGTTCCGCGCCAAACGAATGCAGGAGTTCGCGACGCCGCCTCCAGTCGAAGAGTAGGCCGAACTCTCGGATGAGGTCAGCCGGTTCGTCGGCCACATGGAGGAACGTCAGCACGCGATTCGGGCTTCCAAGGATCGTGCGCCAACTCGCTGGCGCGCGTCGCTCTGGGATCGCAGCTCCCTTCATCCCGCTCGCCCGCACAGTGGCCGGCAGCGGATCCTCGGTCCTCGATCGGACTAGGAGCGCCAGCGAAGGTGACTTCGACAGGACAGCTTCGAGGAGGAGGAGGAGGTCGCTGGACGCCCGGCTGGTCTGATAACGCCACGCTGCCCGGTAGGAGTGACGGTCGTATGCGACGGGCTCGGACATCACGATGTCGAAGCCCGCTTCGTCGACGAGCTTCAGCACGTCCGGCACGAGGCGAGCTGCGATCGCATCGGGCTTGATGACGACGAGCGCGTGACGGTTGAGGTCGGCCAGCGCAACGCATGCGGCCTCGAAGTCCTGCGATGCCTCACGGAAGTAGCTATCGACGGGATACCAGTAACACTTCTCTGACAGGACCGTAAGGTCCTCGATGCTCCACGCCACCACCTATGCGAACTCGTCCGCGAAGGCACCCCGCACCGACTCTTGGTCGACGGGCACACC
The DNA here is from genome assembly GCA_013695505.1 of Chloroflexota bacterium. Taxonomy (GTDB): domain Bacteria; phylum Chloroflexota; class Limnocylindria; order Limnocylindrales; family CSP1-4; genus CF-46. Next base: position 813 of record JACDAH010000086.1, read on the forward strand.
AATGATCCCTTCGCGACACATCGCCAAAGGCTCGGACCACCAAAGCCCGTCGCAGTGAATGGCACGGACTGACGGTCGCGCGGAGCATCCGACGGCAAAATGGAGATGCGTCGGGTCAGAGTACGCGGGCGAGTAAAGGATGTCGACCAAAGGGGCGGGACAAAGGACACGTCCGACGACCTGTCCACGCCGGACGGATCCCAACGCCGTCGGCTCGACATGTCCGAGTTCACACGTCCGTCCGTTCGCAATGACGCGAACACCCTGTGCTCCATCAGGGTCGATGACGGCATGCTCGGCTCGCCCGTCAAACGGCGCGTACACCTTCGAGCCCGACGCGACGTATATGTCCGTTGCTCGATGTGGGACGCGGTTGCACGCCGATCCTAGATACTGGCGCATGCCAAAGCGCCCAAACTTCGGTACGCCACCGGCCATCGCAAGCGCCGCGCGAGCGACGGCAGTGCGCGGCATCAGCCCGCACGGGTCCGCGAGGAACCTGCGGATGCCTCCGTTCAACTCGAATGACCTCGCATTGATAATTCTCACGCCGACACGCTCGCTCGCCTCAAGTAGAGTCGGCTCTCCGCCGACCCACCCAACCATCATGCCGACGTGGTTGTGACGCCCGCCAGGCGAGGAAGCTGAGTCCTGGTGCTGCACGAAGACATCGCCCGGAAGGGCATCGGCGGTATCCCGGACCACGAAAGCGTACTCCGCTGTACGTTGGGCCTCAGCGCGGAAGGGAATGACCTCCAGGGCTCCGGCCCAATGCGATTGGGAAGTCAATGTGGAGCAGTCGATGCCGTCGGATGTCAGCTCCTCCGACTGGAGGTAACGGAGTCCAACGAAGCGGAGCGCGTATGCGGCGACCGCTCCCCCGTACGTCCCGGCGTCGAGTCCGATCAAGGTGCTAACACCTTGTGTGTGCGGCTCTCGCCGCGCCGACGGCATCCGACGAACGAACGGGCGGCGGAGGCTCACGGTGCGCAGCAGTCGGTGCTTCAAAGGCGAACGCCTGTCGTACGCTCGCATGGACCGACGAGTTCTGCCCACTCTTCACGAGCCGCCACCCCTCGGACATGAAGATCAATCTCCAGGCCGCCGCCGCGCCGGTCGCGGCGGCGAAGTGCGCCTCCAGGTTGCGCAGCCGCCCGTCTCTCATCGATCGGAGCAACAGCGTGAGAAGGTCGTCGTCCCCACAGCTCCAGTACTCAAGGAAAGAGCGAGCGGGGCCAACCACCTGACCTCTAAATCGGCGTCCATCGGTCGCTAAGGGGTCTGCGGCGGACGGCTGATGGTCAGTCCCAGCAGTAGCTAACACGTCGTCGACAAGACTTTGTCGAACGCCTTCGACTGCCGCGCCCAGCGATCCTTTGAGCGCGAGCCCGGTAACGAGCACCGTGACCCCATCCATGAGGACGCCAAGATTGAGGCGGAGAGGTAACTCGATCTGGACCGGCGAGTAAGACAGTCCGGACGGGGTACGAAAGTTGAACCCGTAAGACGAACGATATACACCTCCGCGCGCTGCGGCCTCGGAATACCGGAACACCCGCCGGGTCGCGGCATGGATGCTGTCATGTAGGTACGCCCGGGCAAGATCAACCGCTCGCTCCTGTGGCGTCGCCCAACCTCCGAGTGTTGCTGTCGCCGCGTAGAACGGCAGGTATCGAAAACCGATGCTCCGCGGACTGTAGAACGACCCCACCTCGGAACCAGGTGGTGCCAGAACAAAGTATCTTTCGGGAGGAAACAGTTCAAAATTAAGCCACCTCGACCGTACGTTCGCCTGTGCCCGATCCAGCAGCGCATCGAGAACGTCGAGATCGATCGCGAGTCGGAACGTTGCTGGACGCGACCGGAGGTCTTCGAGCGTCGAGGACTCGAGTTCGAACGTGGGCTTATTTTGTCGCTCTGCCGTCAGGCGAGCGACGATCGCGGCAATCGCGACGGGCTCACCCACCGCCCACTCGGACGCTGCGCCTCCGAGACCTCCGACGCCGATCGGGCCGGGACTACCAGACCGCATCGGGCGACGCACCGTGCCGCAGCTCATCTAACCGCCTTCGCGCTCCAGGTGAGGTCTGACGCGGCAAGTCGTCAATCGGGAATGCCGCAACATCGGCAATCTCGCCGCTCGAGGTTTGATGCGCCCAGGTTCGCGGCGCGATGGTGGAGTACAGAACAATGTGGTCCGACTTTCCCTCGAAGAAGGAGGTGTGGACACTCGCGAGCCGGCAGTCCTTCGACGCAACTTCGACTCCCGTCTCTTCCCGAAGCTCTCTGACGGCGGCGTCCGCGAGAAGCTCCCGTCGACGGACTCCGCCGCCCGGGAGATACCACCGATCTCCTCCGGCGTGCCGGACCAGAATGACGTTCAAGGAGTCGTCGTCGATAGTCGCTATGACGCGGACGCCGACGCGGGTTGGGGCGAAGATCCGCCAGTAGAGCCTCCGAGGAGGCGCGACTAGTCGGTGGCCCAGCGACGTCAGGGTGGCAGCTCGGAGGAGCCCATGCATATTGCTAGAGGCGACCACGCGGCAGACGCTACCTGCGAAACGCGACACTCGGTAGTGGGTCAGTTCGATTCTGGTGCCGCGTTGACTCCGCAGGCTGAGCTGGGTGTGCTGACCGGAAAATCTCCTTCTGTGAGGTGAGTCGTTTACGCGCGGGGCTGGGGTGCGGGGCGTAGCCCCGCATGGCGACCGCGCAGCGGCTACAGAAACTCATCTGATCGGTACACGCCACGGGGTTCCGAAAGCACGCGCGTTGCAAGATCCGGCGGTCCTACGAAGTCGAACCGGATATTTATGAGCCGAGGCAGTTGGAACAGATGGCGGAGCTCGCCGTCGAAAACGTTCGGCCGGTTAGCGTGATTTTCAGGGCGTGACCTCCTTGGCGCGGCCTTGAGGCGGTGGCCGTCGCATTGCTGGGCGATACCTTCGGCGTGGTGGACGAGGCGTCGAGC
>JACDAH010000088.1 GCA_013695505.1 Chloroflexota bacterium
AGGTCCACAACACCCACCTTGAGCGCCACCTCTACACGCTCCGACCACGGGCAGAGGACGTGCCATTCGTGGCGTCGATGGACAAAGCGTTCTACGTATCACCGTTCATCGGGATGGACGGCAAATACACCGTCCATGTCCGCGACGAGCCGAACCGGCTGTCCATCGCCATCAACGAACGCGCCGCCGACGCTCCGCTCCTGGCGACCAGCCTCGTGTTGGAGCGTCGCCGTCTCACGAATCGGTCGGTTTTGCGGATGCTCGTGCGATACCCGTTCATGACCCAGCGGACCATCGCCCTGATCCACTGGCACGCCCTCCACCTGTGGCGCCGCGGGCTGCCGTTCCGCCGACACGTTCATGCCACCCGAACGGGACCTGGGATCGAGCGCGGCCCCGGCCCGGTGGCGCCATGAACGTCGGCCTGCCAGTTCGGCAGCTCGGCCGGGTTCCGGATCGGACGATGGGCGCGCTCGCGGAGCGAGTCCTCCTGGCCGCCGCGACGCGGATCATGATCGGCAGCCTGACGGTCGTCCTGCCCGACGGCCGGCGCCGGGTCTTCGGCGATCCGGCGTCAAGCCGTCGGGCCGAGATCCGGATCCACGACGCCGCTGCGGCCGTCCGGCTTCTGCTGCGCGGCGAGACCGGTGGCGGCGAGGCCTATATGGACGGCTCCTGGTCGTCGCCGGATCTCGTTGGCCTCATCGAGCTGGCCGCCCTGAACCGATCGGCGCTGGCCCTCGGTCAAGGCTGGTGGCGCCGACTCCTCCAGGTACCGCGAACCTTCGCTCATCGCGCCCGGCGCAACACCACCGACCAGGCACGCAGGAACATCTCGGCCCACTATGACCTGGGCAACGACTTCTATCGGCTCTTCCTCGATGAGACGATGACGTATTCGAGCGCGGTATTCGATGCCCCCGACCAGTCCCTTGCCGATGCCCAGCGCAACAAGTACCGCAAGATCGCGGAGGGCGCCCGGCTGACCGCCGGCCAGCATGTCCTCGAGATCGGTTCGGGCTGGGGTGGGTTCGCCCTGTATGCCGCGGGCGAACTCAACTGCCGGGTCACGTCCATCACGATCTCGAAGGAGCAACGCGACCTGGCGCGCGAGCGAGTCCGTGCCGCGGGGCTGGAGCATCTCGTCGATATCCAGCTGCGCGACTACCGGGAGGTCAGCGGCACCTACGACGCCGTCGTCTCGATCGAGATGCTCGAGGCCGTCGGGGCGGAGTATTTCGAGACCTTCTTCCAGGCCTGCGACCGCGCGCTGCGACCCGGTGGGCGGCTGAGCCTCCAGGTGATCACCTTCCCGGACGCGCTGTATGAGGCGCAGCGGCGAGGGGTCAACTGGATCCAGACCTACATCTTCCCGGGTGGACTGTGCCCATCGCTGGCGGCGATCGAGGCATCCCTGCATGGGACGCGCCTGCTCATCCGCCAGGTGTCGGACATCGCGCCGAGCTATGTCCGGACCCTGAGCGCCTGGCGGACCCGATTCATCGATCAGGTCGACGCCGTCCGCAGACAGGGTTTCGACGATCGGTTCGTCCGGATGTGGGAGTACTACCTCGCGTTGAGCGAGGCGGCATTCGCGACGGGCCAGTGCCAGGACCTCCAGATCGTCTTCGAACGAGGACGCGGCGTCACCTGAGTGCTGCCCTTTTGGCGGACCTCAGGCCGTTCGGCCGTGGTCCCGCGTCTGCCCCGCGCGATGCGTCCACCGTCTACGTCCCCGCGCGATCGGCGATCGCCCGTTCGAGCGTTCCATGCTGTCGGCCCCGGACGAGAGGCATCAAGCGTTCTCCTTGAGCGTGCGCGTGAACGGTACGGAGGCCGCGTGACGCGCGAGCGACGAATCGACTCCTTGGGAACATCGGGATCCAGGGACCCAGCGCTGGCGACCCAGTTCGGTGTCGGATGGGTCCGCGACTACTCGACAAACGATGCGACCTCGTCGAGCGACTTCCGCCTGAGATCGGGCACCACGCAGTCGTCAGCCGGATAGCCGACCGGCAGTAGCACGAATGGTCGCTCGTGCATCGGCCGTTCCAGGATGGTCCTCAGGAAACCCATCGGCGAAGGCGTGTGGGTCAATGTCGCCAGCCCCATCTGGCGAATCGCCGCGACAAACAAGCCGCACGCAATCCCGACGCTCTCGCGAGCGTAGTAATGCTTCCGACTTGAGCCATCCGGGAACCGACCGTGGACTTGCTCGAACAGCACGACGATCCAGGGAGCGGTCTCGAGAAATGGCTTGTGCCAATCCGTGCCGAGGGGCGCCAAAGCCGTCAGCCACTCGGCCGGCATCCGACCGCCTTCGTAGCTCTGGCGCTCTTCCTCTTCCGCCGCGATCCGGATCTGACGCTTCACGTCGGGATCGCCAACGGCAACAAACGTCCAGGGCTGTTGATGAGCGCCCGACGGGGCGGTCGATCCAGTCATGATCGCGAGCTCGATCATTTCCCGTGGAACCGGGTCGCCCGAGAACAGTCGAACGCTGCGTCTGCCCTGCATCTCGTCCTGGAACTGGCGGCCACGCGCGAGCATGACGGCCTCCGGATCCCGCCCGGGACGATACGGGATCATTCGTGGCTCGAGGGATTCCGTTCCTGGTCTGGCCATTCGCTGCTCCTCACGGATCACCGAGTTCGGTAGGTCGGACGTCGCTCAGCCGTCACAGTGAGCCATAGGGTCCACGTGTGGTGTCAAGGCAGCACCTGACGGTTGCTCGGCGTGCTCCTCCCCACGAGGGCCGACAGCTACAACGTTCGTGGCCGCCCGGTTGCCTGTCAGCCGACTGACCGCCGACTGCGGGGCCGTCGAATTGATTCGGTCACACCACCGACATCACCACGTCACCGGGTGGCGGCATACCGATAACAGGAACCCCGCAGCCCGATCTGACCGGCGGCGGCGCGCTTTCTGGGAACTGGAGAACTCGATGAAGAAGCCATCCAAACGCTGGTTGCTCGCGGCGACCACGCTGGCCATCGCCGCGGCGCCCGCGTTGATCGGGAGTCAGGCAATTGCCGGCTCGAAGCTGACGCCGACCGGGGCGCCTGCGATCGGGCGCCAAACGGTTGCCGCAGAAACGCGACCCGTCACTGGGCCGGGGCGCAAGGCGCCGACGGCGGACACGACGGCCGCAACAGGGCTCGGCCGCAAATCCGGCCTCCTGCCGTCCGAGAACCTGGTACTCGAGAGCGCCCTCCAGGTCAATCTCAGCAAGGAAACCGTGCGCTTGCCGCTGTATCCCGGCAAGGCCAACGGTCAGACCGTCTGGTACATCCTGGTCGACGCCTCCGACGCTGGGCTGGCCCACGATCTCGGGGTCAACTATGCCCCGAAGCTCGCGAACATCGGCATCGGTTGCCCCGAATGCATTCAGACCGTGACGCTCGAGGCGCCAACGCCGAAGGGGAACCCCTTTGGGCCGGCCGTCATCGACTTCGCCGGTGCGCCGGACTTCAGCCCGACCCGCGTCGCGACCCCGGGTCCGACCGGCTTCCCGCTCGCCGCGTTCGCGCCCGGTGCGATCGCCGGGCCCGGCTACAGCCCGTTCATCCGTATCGAAGGATCGGAGGTCGTGTACAGCGCCCCCATCGTGGCGACCGGCGACGGGCCGTTCGACGTCGAGCATCACACCAACACCGGTGACCGGGTCCTGGGCATCCACATCGCTCCGCCGTCGCCCGCTGGCAAGTTCCTCGAGTCGTGGGTCGACATCCTGTTCATCAAGGGCTTCGACGCGGGCCAGCCGATCGTCTATATCAGCACCGACGCCGGTCAGCCCCTGACCGCGGTCCTCGAGCGTGTCACCTACGTCCCGGCCCTGGACAAGGCGGCCTACAACGGCGGCGACGATTTCCTTGGGTCCTCCCGGGAGCGCCTGTTCGGCTTCATCAATGGCCAGACGGGTGTTGGCAACAAGCAGGCACAGGGCTTCGTGCACCTGGCCAAGGACGGCCACGTCTC